>JANODP010000040.1:0-52007 GCA_031412755.1 Schlesneria sp.
GTTGGGCGCGCCGCAGCATAAAAATAAGGTTGGTGTGCCACGGGTGTGTCCGCGGTGCCACCGTGTAACCCGCTCCTGCAATCCCCCCGGCTCACACAGCCGCGCCACTCCTGCCCCTTGTCTCCCGTTCCCCTTGTCTCCAAGTCCCGCGAAATCCGCACGGCTGACACAACCGTGGCACTCCTGCGAGATGGTTGCGATGCCGAGTTCAGGTTAGAGTCGCTGTGGGTGACTGAGCACCCGTGAATCCGCCGTGTCAGACCAAGCACATCTCGGTACGTTCCGAAGACATTACGCACTCCCCTTTACTTCATCGTGGCCCCCGTCTCCGTCGAGAGGTTTGCTTCATGTGGTATCCCAGAAGTCGGCGGTCGATTTTTCAACGAGTCGTGGCGGCCGTCGGACAATACTGGGAACGAGTTCGTCGGGAGCGGCGGCTCGCGCGGGTGAGGTCGCGGCGGGAGCGGCGGCCGTGGGACTGTCGTGGGACGCTGGTGCAGGTCGTTGAGCGACTCGAACCGCGGACCCTGCTGACGATCGACTTCGGCGATGCGCCGGCACCGTATCCGACGACACTGGCGGAGAACGGGGCACGGCACACGGAAGCCTCGGGGCTGAAACTTGGTTTGACGCGGGATGGTGAGGCCGATGGGACACATTCGGCGGGAGCCACGGCCGACGGGGTCGATGAAGATGGCGTGACGTTTGGAACGATCTTCGCCGGACAGTTGGGAGCGACGGCAACGGTCAAAGTGAGTGGGGCTCCGAGTGGCGCGAAACTCGATGCGTGGATCGACTTCAACGGCGACGGTTCGTGGGGCGGGCCGGGGGAGCAGATCGCCAACAACGTGGCGGTGATCAACGGCGACAATGCGATCGCGTTCGATGTGCCGAGCACTGCCAAAGATGGCACGACGTTGGCGCGGTTCCGGCTGAGTACCGCCGGGAATCTCAGTCCCGAGGGATTGGCGGCGGATGGGGAAGTGGAAGACTACGCCGTGACGGTGGCTCCGCCCGCCTCAACGCCCCGCACCTTCGGCGGTCAGAACACGATCAGCACGGCGGCCAGTGAGGCCTACAGCGTGTTCGCGGCGGATGTGGACGGCGATGGCGACCTCGATGTCCTCAGCGCGTCAAAGTATGACAACCAGATCGCGTGGTACGAGAACAACGGCAGCCAGACCTTCACCGCGCACACGATCAGCACGGCGGCCGTCGGGGCGATCAGCGTGTTCGCGGCGGACGTCGACGGGGATGGCGATCTCGACGTGCTCAGCGCGTCGTCCAATGACAACAAGATCGCCTGGTACGAGAACGACGGCACACCGGGCGTTGGTGTCTGGGTCGAGCACACGATCACCACGGCGGCCAATGTGGCGCTGAGCGTGTTCGCGGCCGACGTGGACGGCGACGGCGATCTCGACGTCCTCAGCGGGTCGAACAATGACGCCAAGATCGCGTGGTACGAGAACGACGGCAGCCAGAACTTCACGATGCACGCGATCAGCACGCAGTTCAATGGGGTCCAGAGCGTGTTCGCGGCGGACGTGGACGGCGATGGCGACCTCGACGTCCTCAGCGCGTCGTTTTGTGACGACAAGATCGCGTGGTACGAGAACGACGGCAACCAGACCTTCACGGCGCGCACGATCAGCACGGCGGCCGATTTTGCGATCAGCGTGTTCGCGACGGACGTGGACGGCGATGGCGACCTCGACGTCCTCAGCGCGTCATTTTATGACGACAAGATTGCGTGGTACGAGAACGACGGCAATCAGACCTTCACCGCGCACACGATCAACACACCCGATCCGGATTCCAATCCCGCCAATGGCACCAACGGCAACGCCGATGGGGCGTGGAACGTGTTCGCGGCGGACGTGGACGGCGATGGTGACGTCGACGTCCTCAGCGCGTCGACCTATGACAACAAGATTGCCTGGTACGAGAACAACGGCAGCCAGACCTTCACGGCGTACACGATCAGCACGGCAACCAATGCGGCGGAGAGCGTGTTCGCGGCGGACGTGGATGGCGATGGCGACCTCGACGTCCTCAGCGCGTCGTCCTCCGACAACAGGATCGCGTGGTACGAGAGCGTTGGCACCGACTTTGGCGATGCCCCCGCACCCTATCAGACGACAGCCGGCGAGAACGGGGCGCGGCATACCGCCGTGGGGCCCCGTTTGGGTCGGACGCGGGATGGCGAGACGGATGGAACACACTCGGCGGGAGCCACGGCCGACGGCGTCGATGAAGATGGCGTCACGTTCGGAACGATCACGGTCGGAAAGTTGGGGGCGACGGCAACGGTCCACGTGCGCGGGGCTTCCACTGGCGCACGGCTCGATGCCTGGATCGACTTCAACGGCGACGGCTCATGGCGCGGACCGGGGGAACAGATCGCGAGGAATGTGGCGGTCGTCAACGGCAACAACACCATCACCTTCGACGTGCCGAGTTGGGCCACCGCCGGCACGAAGTTCGCGCGGTTTCGGCTCAGCACGGCCGGGAATCTCGGCCCCGAGGGCCTGGCCGCGAATGGTGAGGTGGAAGATTACGCCGTGACGGTGGCATCCCCCGCGACCGGCGGCGGCATCGGTTCCGGCGTCGGCGCCAGCGGTGTCTTCGGCGGACAGAACACGATCAGCACGGCGGCCGATTTTGCCTATAGCGTGTTTGCGGCGGACGTGGACGGGGATGGCGACCTCGACGCGCTCAGCGCGTCATTTGTTGACGACAAGCTCGTGTGGTACGAGAACAACGGCAGCCAGACCTTCACCCCGCACACGATCAGCACAGCGGCCGATGGGCCGACCAGCGTGGTCGCGGCAGACGTGGACGGAGATGGCGACCTCGACGTCCTCAGCGCGTCCTTCAGTGACGACAAGATTGCGTGGTACGAGAACAACGGCAGCCAGACCTTCACCCCGTACAACGTCAACACTCCCGATCCTGATGGTCCGTTCTCTGGAGTCGAAGGAAATGCCAATGGTGCGATCAGCGTGACGGCGGCAGATGTGGATGGCGATGGCGACCTCGACGTCCTCAGCGTGTCGCAAGTGGACAACAAGGTCGCGTGGTACGAGAACAACGGCAGCCAGGTGTTCACCGCGCACACGATCAGCACGGCGGCCGTTGAGGCGCGGAGCGTCTTCGCGGCGGACGTGGACGGAGATGGCGACCTCGACGTCCTCGGTGCGTCATTTGGTGACAACAAGATCGCGTGGTACGAGAACGACGGGACACCGGCCGTGGGTACCTGGACGGCGCACACGATCAGCACGGCGGCCAATGGTGCGCAGAGCGTGTTCGCGGGAGACGTGGACGGCGATGGCGACCTCGACGTCCTCAGTGCGTCCAGAAGTGACGACAAGATCGCGTGGTACGAGAACCGGAACGCTCCGGCGATCGGGGCCTTCGGCACGGCCGTCACCTACGTGGAAGGAGCCGCTCCACTGATCCTCGACGCGAATGCGACCGTGATCGACCTCGACACCACCACCTTCGCCGGGGGCGTCCTGAACGTCAACCTGACGGCCAACGCCGAAGCCAACGACCGCCTGGAACTTCGCCCGGTGACCCGCCTGCTCGGCGTCAGCGGTTCAAACCTGACCTACCGCGGAACGACCGTCGCCTCCACCGGCGGCAACGGAACGAATCAACTGGTCATCACATTCAATGCCGACGCCACGGCCCCGGTGATCCAAACCGTGTTGCGCAACGTGACCTACCGCAGCGTCTCCTCGAACCCATCGATCCTCCCGCGCACCGTCCAGGTCACCCTGACCGACGGCACCGGCCTGACGAGCAACCAACCGACCAAAACCATCAACGTCACCGCCGTCCCCGTTCCGCCCTTCCCCAGTGCGCCGTCGGCCCCACCGATCGCTGAGAATCAGCCAAGCGTCAACACGCTCAGTCCGTCTAACACCAACGATTTCGAGGACCGCCTTTCATTCGCCAACACCCCGACTGCCAGAGTGGACAACATCGACAACGATCGGAACCAGGAGTACCTGCCGTCATTCGTGAATCCCGACGATTCCGGACGACTCAAGAAGCGAAGGCGTCGTCAGTGAGTCCGCCGGGAGCGGCGGCTCGCACAGGTGAGGTCGCGGCGGCGGTCGTGGGATTGTCGCGGAGCGTTGGTGCAGGTGCTGGAACCGCGGACGCTGCTGACGATCGACCTGGGGGATGCGCCATCTTCGTATCCGACGACGATCGCGGAGAACGGGTCCCGTACGTTTGGCATTCGCAATCTTCGCGATACGATCTCCGCCAGTGATTCTGACAGGCAAGGCTGACGGCTCGGAGTTCGAGCATGACCATGCGGCGATTGTGTTGCCCGGCGATCTGTGTCGTTGTTGCGAGCTTCGTGTCGCTGACATCCGTTGCGTCGGCCGAGTTGCCGTTGCGGGACGTCATCGACAACGAAGTCCGTGCCGCCTGGCAGCGCGAGAAGATCACGCCCGCTGGCCCCGCGAATGATGCGGAATTCCTGCGCCGCGTGTCGCTCGACATCGTCGGCGTGATTCCGACGCACGATGAAACGGTTGCATTCCTGAAGGACTCGTCGCCGGACAAACGGCGGCAACTGATTGATCGGCTGCTCGACGATCCACGATACGCGCGGCACATGGCCGAACTGTGGGACGTGTTGCTGTTCACTCGCAACCCGCCCGGCAGTGAGACCGAGAAACGGGACGGTTTGCAGACTTGGCTGCGTCAGCGGTTCACCGAAAACGCTCCGTATGACAAACTCGTCCGTGAACTGCTCAAGGCGGAGGGGAACTCGGTCGAGCAGGGGCCGCCGCTGTACTTCGTGCAGTACCGGCAGCGGCCGGAGGACATGACCGAGGCGGTCACGCAGACGTTTCTCGGCGTGCAGTTGCAGTGTGCCCGCTGCCACAACCATCCGTTCGAGCCGTGGACGCAACACGATTTCTACGGCATGGCCGCGTTCCTCGCGCGAGTGCAAATCGTGTCGGTCGGCAAAGCGGACAACCAATCGAAACTCATGGTCGCCGAGAAGAGCACGGGCGACATCCTCTTCACCGGTTCCGTCAAGGACGCCAAGCCGGGCCAAAAGGGCGATCCCGTCGCGCCGAAGTTTTTGACCGGCGATCCGCTGGTCGAGCCGCCGCTCCCCGACGGCTTCAAAGAAGTCACCAAGTTTGAGGAGAACAAGCCGCCCCCCGCGCCGACGTTCTCTCGCAAGGATCAGCTTGCCGAGTGGATCACTCGCGCGGACAACCCCTACTTCGCGCGCGCGACCGCGAACCGGCTATGGTCACAGTTTCTCGGCCGAGGATTGGTCCATCCGGTCGACAACCTCAGCGACGCGAACAAGCCGAGTCATCCCGAATTGCTGGCCACGCTGGCTCGCGAGTTGGCCGCTCACCAGTTCGATCTGAAGTGGTTCATCCGCGAGCTGTGCAACTCGCAGACGTACCAGTTGTCGTCGGCCGGTCCGGAATCCGATCCACTGCCGCGCTGGTTCCAGCAGGCCCGAGTCCGACCGCTGTCGGCCGAAGAAATGATCGACTCGTGGCGCGTGGCCACCCGATTTGAAACGTCCCTGAAACCGGATGCGAGCAAAAAGGAAGGCCGCTTCAGCCCGATTGACGGCGGCTACATGATCCGTTTCTTCGGCCAGCCCAACACCGGCACGGGCGACTTTCAGGGCGGCTTGCACGAACACCTCTTCCTGAGCAACGGCCCCGTCAGCCAACTGATCGTGACCAGCCCCGACAGCCTGTACGACTCGCTCGTCAAATCGACCGCTCCGTGGACTGAGCGACTCGACCGGCTGTTCCTCTCACTCCTCAACCGCCCGCCGACCGATGAAGAACGTCAGAAGTTTTCCGAGTTCTTTTCAGTCGACGACAAGATGAACGCCGAACGTTTGCGAGACGCCATCTGGGCACTGATGACCTGCAGCGAATTCCGATTCAATCACTAACCACGGGGGAATATGTCATGAATTGGCAGGAGCGGATCACCGTTGATCCAGAGGTGTTGGTGGGGAAACCGGTCATACGCGGGACGCGATTGGCGGTGGAGTTCATCGTCGATCTGCTGGCCCAAGGCTGGAGCGAGCAACAAATCTTGACCAGTTATCCCGGTCTCGTGCATGAGGACATCTCCGCGTGCCTGGCCTATGCCACCGAGCTATTGAAGAGTGAACGAGTCTTCTTGACGGCGAGTTGAAGCATGCGTTTGTTGGCCAACGAAAACTTTCCCGGTCCGGCAGTTGTTGCTCTCCGCGATGCGGGACACGATGTCTGTTGGGTCCGCACAGAAATGCCCGGTGCAAAGGATTCCGAAATCCTGCTTCGTGCCCAACAAGAACAACGGATCGTAGTGACATTTGACAAGGATTTCGGTGAATTGGCTTTTCGTTCGGGATTGCCGGCGGAATGCGGAATCATTTTGTTTCGAATCGCGATTCCGTCGCCCGACGTTGTTGCTCGCCGTTCCATTGAGGTTCTCGCGTCGCGTACCGACTGGACTGGTCAATTTGCTGTCATCGAAGAACTTCGCGTCCGGTTTCGTGCCCTGCCGACAATTAATGGATGAAAGCGAACTCATCCAAGCCGTACTGATGAAGCTCACTCCAAAAGGGAGATGCCATGATCGACCACCTCTCGCGACGCGCGTTGCTCAAGGGAACTCTGGCCACCTCGGCGGGCGGAGTCGTGATGAATTGGGGAGACCTGTTTCACGGCCCGGCGTCGCTCGCGGCGGAAGCGGCTCCAACCAAGAAGCGATGTATTTTGCTGTGGATGAACGGCGGGGCCAGCCAGTTCGAGACGTTCGACATGAAGCCCGGTGCGCGGACGGGTGGAACGTTTCGACCGATCAGCACCAACGTGGCGGGAACTCAGATCTGCGAGCTGATGCCGAAGATCGCGCAGCAGATGGACAAGCTGGCCGTGATCCGCTCGATGCGGACCAGCGAAGTCGATCATCCGGGCGGCATCTACCTGATGCACACCGGCTATCGCCCGACGGCCAACGTCCGCTTCCCCGAGTTCGGCGCGATCATCGCCAAGTACAACGGCCGCGAGGCAACCGACCTCCCCAACTTCATCAAGGTTTTTTCGCAGGCCGACGCCGGAGCCGGGTTCCTCGGCCCGAAGTACCAGCCGTTCGGGATCGGGGCCGAGGGGAGCCTGCCGCCGTTCTCGTCATCCGGTCAGTCCCCCGAAGTCGAATCGCGACGGCACCAACTCCGCACGTTCCTCGAAGAGACCTACATTAAAGAACATCGGGCCGAGACGTCGCGCATGCACCGCGAGGCTTACGAAGCCTCACGCCGCCTGCAAGGGGTCCGCAAGGTCTTCGACATCGAAGCCGAATGGGCGAAGCACTCCGATCTTTACGGCGACAGCATCTTCGGCCGACGTTGCCTGCTCGCGCGGCGGTTGATTGAGGAGGGGGTCTCGTTCGTCGAGGTCAGTCAGAGCAGCTACGACTCGCACGCCGACAACGCGGTCTGGCACAAGGCGCTCGTCCCGCCGATGGAGCAGGCGTGGGCGGGCCTGCTGGTCGATCTGCAACAGCGCGGATTGCTCGACAACACGCTCGTCGTCTGGATGGGCGAGATCGGCCGCACCCCCAACATCAACAACCGAGCCGGCCGCGATCACTACGTCCGCAGTTGGAGCACGGCCCTCGCCGGTGGCGGCATCAAGGGGGGCCAGGTCTACGGCGAGTCCGATGCGACCGGGGCCGATGTCAAAGACAACCCGGTCACCGAAGGAGACTTCTTCGCGACGATCTACTCGGCACTGGGCATCGACCCGAAGCAAGAGAACTTTGCGGGAGTCCGCCCGATCCCGCTGGCCCCGTTTGGATCGAAGGTCGTGTCGGAATTGCTGACGTAGTACGACACGACCGATCGCCACATCCAAGAGTCATTCGTGCTGAGCGCGACCGATGGGACTGATGGGAGTCATGGGACGAATGAGGCGTTCGTCGCAGAATCGTCCCATGACTCCCATCGGTCCCCGACATCCCATGAATTGCGATTGGGAAAGAACCCATGCCTGATTTCACTCCCGAAAACCCGAAGCAAATTTGGCAGCTTCCGTTTCAGAACCGGAACGAAGGCTCGTGGCCGATGGCCGTCTCGTTCCTTGGTTCTGATCGGCGCATTGCGGCGGGAGACCGTGATGGTCGGCTGCTCGTCTGGGACCTGCCCGAACCGGGTGAGGCGCCGCCGCTCGAACAGCAGCAGAAAACTCCGGGAGCCGCGCCGACTCCGAAACAAAGTCTGGTTGGCCACACCAACGGCATCACCCGGTTGGCGACGACTCCCGATGGCAAGACGCTGATCTCCGCCAGCTTCGACCGGACGATCCGCTTCTGGGACGTGGCGGCCTCGCCGAGCGGCTCGGCCGAGATCGTCGTCGATCACGAACTGCGCGATGCCGAAGCGAAACGCTCCGGCAAGAAGCCTCCCGCCGATCAACCCAGTACAACGGTCGAAACGGTCAGCGCCGCGCACATGCTCGAAGGACACAAGGACTGGATCGACTCGTTGTCGCTGAGTGCCGATGGCCGCTGGTTACTGACGGGCGATCAATCGTCGCTGGTCATCGCGTGGGACGTCGCCACCCGCAAAGAGCGATCGCGCTGGTCGGGCCATCCGTGGAACTGGATCGTCGCGACGGCACTCACCGCCGATGGTAAGACGGCGGTTGTCTCCGAGTACCGCTACAAGCGCGACGACTTCGACATCCCGTGCCCGGCTCTCAAACGGTTTCACGTCGCCGACGGTGCCGAGCAACTCGACCTGCTCAAAGTCCAATTCCCCAAGCTGAACCCAAAGGAGACGACTTACGGCTCGGCCCAAGTCTGGCGGAAGTTCGTCGCGCAGGGCCTGGTCGCGCTCGACATCTCTCCCGACGGCAAACTGCTCGCCGCCGCACAAGGGGGTGAGACCGACACCGGCCAGGTCCATCTGCTCGAAATGGAAACCGGCAAGCTGGTGAAGTCGATCTCCGGCCATCAATCCGGCGCGACCGACGTGAAGTTCACCGCCGACGGCAAGTTTCTAATCTCCGCCGGTCGAGACACCGTCATCCGCATCTGCCAGGTCGAAGACGGCAAAGAGGTCGCCCAACTCGGCAAACCACGCGGCGGCCAGTTCAAAGACTGGATCTCCTCCATCGCCCTCTCGCCCGATCAACGCACCCTCGCCGCCACCGACATCGGCGGCTGGGTCCACATCTGGACGTTCGCGGGTTGAACTTGGTTCCTCATGAAAACGAATCCCTGGTGGTACGTCCTCCTACTGCTGACATCGGACTCGGCGGCGGAAAACGTGGCGTCAAACGAGTTCAACGGCAGCCGGCCCTCGCCCCTCAGTTTTTTTGAAACGAAGCGCGATTCGCGGTCGATGCTGACAGCACCGGAGTTCGTCATTCGCGGTGGGTGATCCTTGGAAGGTTCCGGTGTAGAATCTCGCCCCGGCCGCATGACACTTTCCACTTCACAGTTGGAGCATCCACGACAGTGACCGCGACGACTCTTCTTCCACTGCCGGGTTCTTCCGAGAGCAAGCAAGAGCTCGGGCAGTTTTTCACGCCGACGCCGGTCGATTTGCTGCGTGAATGCGCGACGACACTGTTCGACAACTTCCAAGCTTCGGCAGAGGTCTTTTTCGCAAATCACGAATGTGCAAGGGACGGATTTCCGTCAGTTTCGGCGTGGGACGCCCAGCAATCGAAATTCTTTCTCGTTGATTTGGGTGACCACGTTGATGCGGCCTATTTTACAGGGCGAGGACAGGCGGACGAAGTCCTGACACATGCGGGCATCGCGTTTGTCCGCATCGTCGCGTTTCGCAATCGGCAGGAGATGGTCGAACGTCTCGACTGGATTCCGATGGATACTATCGTTTGGATTGCGTCGGAACCGAAGCATCACATTGATCTTGGCGGAAACCGCCTGATCGGTCCTCGTGCCACACAATGAGACGCAACACGCGAGAGACGTTCGCTGCAATGCCGCTCCCGACACGATTGCCACGAGAATTGATTGAGGCGAGTTCATGAAGACCTTCGAGAAGTACGTCGATTCGCTCGACCGGCTCGTGCAACTCACCGCGAAGTCGTCGTGGATTGATCACAGTGAAGCGATTGATGCTGCTCTCGATGGCCAAGCGGCCAGTGTGATTCGCAATTCGATGTCACTTGCGACTCAACGAAGTGTTGGCGTTTTTTTCACAGGTAGCGAACTCGCAGCGCGGATGGTGCGGTCGATTCATGGAACACTGACTCCTGACTCCCGCGTGTTTGACCCAGCCGTAGGGGCGGGAAACCTGCTCGTTGCAATTGCTTTGCAACTTCCGTCAGAGCCGCGCTTGTCCGATACGATTTCAAATTGGGGCAAGCTGTTCGGAGGATGCGATCTCAAACCGGAGTTTGTTGCGGCAACCAAGCGACGATTGGCATTGGCTGCGATTCGACGCGGCGCGTCTGGTAGCGTCGGTTCATTGGACGACTCGTTTTCAGAAGTCCGAGTTCAGGACGGACTGTCGGCACAAAAGTCGATCGAGGAAGCCACTCACTTGGTAATGAATCCTCCTTTCACGATGGTGCCAACTCCGGATTGGTGCGATTGGGCCGAGGGCAAGGTCAATGCCGCTGCCTTGTTCGTTGCGCGCTGTTTGGAACTTGCTCGGCCGGGGACTCGCATCGTTGCCATCTTGCCAGAAGTCTTGAGAGGTGGAACGCGATACCAGGCTTGGCGACGGATTGTCGGACATCGAATGCAGATTGATCGTGCCGAATCGTATGGAGTGTTCGACGAATGGGCCGATGTCGATGTCTTCATTCTGGAAGGGACGGTAAAGGCTCCGTCCGCTCAGTCCGTCATTGTCGAGTGGACTCCAATCCCATCCAAGCACATTCTCTCTGACCACTTCGATGTCAGTGTCGGGCCGGTCGTGGATTACCGCGATCCGCATACTGGCGACTGGCATCCATTCGTGACTTCCAAGAATGTTGGGGCTTGGAAAGAGGTGACTGCATTTAGGAAACGACGGCGGTTTGCCGGTCGAGTGATCAAGCCACCCTTTGTCGTTGTGCGAAGAACATCGCGTCCCGGAGATCGGTTTCGCGCTGTCGGCACGATCATTCGAGGCAAAGAAGCCGTCGCCGTGGAAAACCACCTCATTGTTCTTTCGCCGCGCAACCGCCTGCTACGCGACTGCAAAGCCGCACTTGAGAAACTACGATCTGAACCAACGAACGTTTGGCTCAACGCGCGTATCTGTTGTCGCCATCTGACAGTCCAAGCCGTTCGTGACTTGCCGTGGAGTGACGCATGACAACAGCCAACGACCGGCAACTCCGACTTTTCCCGCACCTGCGGTTCTCGCCCTACATTCTCAAACGCTTGGGCGAGGAACTGAATCCAAGTCCAGAGCATGGTCTGATCGAGCTCGTGCGAAATGCCTACGATGCGGACGCTCATTCGTGTCGGATTCGACTTGAGAATGTGGATCGTGCGAATGGGCGAATCCTCATTGAGGATGACGGCGTTGGCATGAACGAAGAGAACATCGAAAACCATTGGCTCGTGCTGGGCCAATCCTCGAAGTCTGTGGATGAGCCAACCAAGCTCGGCCGTACCCCCGTTGGAAGTAAAGGACTTGGACGGCTTGCCGCGCTACGATTGGGGACCGTTGCCGAATTGATCTCACGTCCGGAATCAAAGCCGCAATGGGAATACCACCTGAAAATTGACTGGGACCGTTACGACGAAGCAAGTGTCGTCGAAGAGGTCGAGCTTGAAATTCGAGCACGCAAGAGAGCCAAGGGGGTTGTCAACGGGACAGTGATCACATTGAGTGGATTGAGACATCAGCTCACGCGAGCTGATGTGACGCGACTCGCTCGCGGTCTTCTCTTGCTCGCGGATCCCTTTTCCGACAACCCAAGCGGCTTTGATCCACGCCTTGAGTCGGAAGAGTTCAAGGACTTGGAGACACTCGTCAATCAACGCTACTTTCGGGACGCCGAATATCATCTATCCGCAGCGCTGGATGCGAATGGCCGCGCCTCTGCGCGGGTGCTTGATTTCAAAGGGAAGGAGATCTATTCAGCGACGCATGATGAACTCACTCCCCGCAAAAAGGATGGGTATCATTGCCCCGTGGCGCAATTCGACCTTTGGGTGTTCATCCTCAACAAGGAAACGTTGAGCACACACAATGTAACCGTCACGGAGGTGCGTGATTGGCTCTCACATTTCGGTGGAGTCCACATGTATGTACGCGGTTTTCGGGTTTCGCCATTTGGTGACCGGGGCAACGACTGGCTCGACCTTGATCGCGCAAGAGTCAGTGACCCAGAGCTTCGTCCCGGCACGAACTCGTCGATCGGTCGGATGGTTGTTCCGAATCCGGGAAACTTTCTCGTCCAGAAAACTGATCGTAGCGGCCTAATCGAAGACGAAGCGTTTCGCGAACTCAAACGCTTTGCATCGGATACGCTCAAGTGGATGGCAAAAAGACGCCTCCATGATCGAGAGCAAAAGCGTGCCGCCGAAAAGACAGCTTCTACCGATCGGGTTGAGCAATCGAAGCAGTCGGTCGCGGAAGCGATCGAAAAGCTTCCAGCGCCCAAGCGAACGGCCGTGAAGGATGCCTTCGAACGTTACGAAAAGGAACGTGTGCAGCAGGTCGCGATTTGGCAAAAGGAAGTACAACTCTATCGGACTCTCAGTACTGCGGGCATTGCGGCTGCCGTCTTTGCCCATGAGTCGAGTAATCCGCTTCGGCGGATATTCTTGACGGCGAAGAAGATCGAAAGTAGCCAGAAAGAGAAACTCGGTAGACGGTACGGACCCCCACTTCAGGGACAGATCGAGCGAATCAAGAGTGATGCCGAGGGATTGCAAGCATTTGGGCAATTGACATTGAGTCTGATTGATCATGACAAGCGACGGCTTGGTCGCGTAGAGATTCATGGAGTCTTGCAAAGAGTATGCGACAACTTTCAGGCGCTCATGAAGCAACGAAAAGTCGAGCACACATTGCAACTCGCGGAAGGCACACCGTTCCTACGTGCAAGTGAGGCGGCACTCGAAGCCATCGTTTCAAACATTCTCACCAATAGCCTGAATGCCCTCGGTAATTCCACGCCGGGACACCTTCGCATCGTTTGGAAGACGAATATCGTGGGCGACACCTTGGAGTTCCGTGCTTGTGACAGCGGCCATGGCATTCAGGGCATTGACGTCAAAGACATTTGGCTGCCGGGTGAGACCACATACGTAGCAGGGACTGGTCTCGGATTAGCCATCGTCCGCGATACAGTTCGAGATCTTGGTGGCTCCGTAGATGCCCTTGCGAATGGTTCACTGGGTGGCGCGGAGATCATCATCAACCTGCCAATACTTGGAGCGTGACACATGGTTGCATCAGGAATCCGCCGAGTCTCGATTATTGATGATGATCCAAACGAACGGAGCTTTCTCGTAGACGAGTTTGAAGGGCGGTTCACGCCAGTTACGTGGGCTGGTCCGTACGAGACAATCGCAGAGCTGGTAGACCAAGTGGTCGCCACCAGCGACGCCGTAACCTGTGACCATCATCTCGTCAAGAACTATGCTCGGGAGCGCGGAGCCGCCTTCGTAGCCGACTTCTATTCTCGCAAGTTTCCGGCCGTGCTTCGTACAAAGTATGGCAAGGCTGAACTGCATGAAATTCGGCGGTATCGGAATCGGATCCCCGTATTGCTGACGCCAGACGACATCGATCCCGAGTCATTCGAAAAAGCGTGGGCCATTTGCGAGCAAGAATTCTCCGGCAGGTTTCTCCCATCCCGTGAGCCATGGCGCACGCTCATCCGCGTAGAAAATGTCGAACGGCCAAACTTTGTCGATGTAGTCATTCCGGCATGGAACCATCGCGAAGTCGTTAGGCTACTAATTGACTTGCTTCCAAACGATGCGCGCCCACGGCTGGCAGAAGGGTTGCGATTCCACGCCAAGGTCAACTTAGGAACCGAGAGCCAAGATGATCTCTACTTTGCCGACTTTGAATTCGCGGGATGATTCCGTCAGCAATGCTCCGAGTTTGTTTGTTCTCGATGTTGGACACGGCAGTTGTGCCGTCCTGCGAGATAGCGGGTACGTCGTCGTATTTGACTCAGGTCCTGCGTTTCCACTTCTTCGATTCCTGCAAGAGGAAGGAATTTCCAAGATCGATTTGGTCGTCATTTCGCACTCCGATGAAGATCACATTGCGGGTCTTATTGGAGTAATCGCGTGCGACAAGATTTCGATCAGCAAAGTTCGTCTCAATTCGGACTTTGTCAAAGACTCGAAAGTCTGGATCGACTTGATGTGGGAACTCAACCAGAAGCACCGGGCGGGTGACATCGATCTGGGTATCAGCCTGACCACCGCCGATTCCGGCCAATTCAACTTCGGTGAAATCGAAATCGAGTTTCTGGCTCCAGACCAGTTTGCAGCATCGACAAATGTCGCCTCGAACAAACATCGCTCGCGTCGCTTCAAGTCAAACTCTCGAAGCGTCGTTGTGCGTCTCTCACGCGGCGGACAGCCGATGGTTTTTCTCGCCGGGGACATTGACGAGATTGGCTTCAACGCACTGTTGAACAACTGCCCTAACCCCCACGCACCAATCCTCGTTTACCCACATCACGGCGGTTCATCAGGCGCGAACGATGAGTCCGCTTTTGCAGAGCAACTTTGCAATACCATCAAGCCGACAACTGTCTTGTTTTCAATTGGCCGTGGAAAACACGAGACACCGAGGCCTGAAATCGTTGAAACGATGCGAAAGCTGGTGCCGAATCTTCGAGTGGCATGTACGCAACTCTCGAAGAATTGCTGCGCTGATCACGCGAGCCCCCTTCTTCATTTGACGGCTCTCTTCGCAGCGGGTCGCGAGCAAAAACGCTGCTGCGCTGGAACGATTGCAATTACGTTGTCGTCGCCGCTTACGATTTCACCTGAAGAGGATCTCCACAAAGAGTTCATACACGAAGCCGCGCCAGAGGGACTTTGCATTCGCCAAATTGGAACTGAAAACTAAGGTGTGAAGAACTCTTGTCCCAACGATTCTCGGAGCCCTGATGGCACGAATCTTCTTAACCGCGATCGGGATCGTTTGCCTCGTATCGGTCGCATTCGCCAGCGAGCCGAGCCGGGACTGGCCTCGGTGGAGAGGGCCGAAGGCGGATGGCGTGGCGGACAACAGAAAGCTGCCGACTCAGTGGAGTCCGTCCGAGAACATTCGTTGGTCGGTGAAGTTGCCGGGATGGGGGACGAGTTCGCCGGTGGTTTATGGGAACCGGGTGTTTGTCACTTCGGAACTCAATGAGGCGGGGAAGAAGTCGCTGCTCACGTTGTGTTTTGAGCGGGCGGAGGGGCGTGAGCTTTGGCGACATGATTTTGGGTTGGGGGTGAATCAGCGCGTGCATGAGAAATCGAACCTGGCCGTCAACACTCCGGCCGTCACGGCGGATGCGGTGTATGTGGCGTTTGGGAATGCGGACATTGCGCGGTACTCGCACGAGGGGAAGTTGCAGTGGGTCAATCGGTACATCCCGCGGTTTGGCGATCCGAAGATGTCGTGGGGATATGCCCTCAGTCCGCTCGTGCTGGAGGATTCAATCCTGTTCCCGTGGGATCATCACACCGGTCCCTGTTTTCTGATTGGGTTGAGTCCGCAAACCGGTGAGATCGCGTGGAAGAACGAGCGGCCGATCGGGACCGCGCATGCGACGCCGCTGTTGGTCGAGCACCACGGGCAGCAGGAGATCCTCGTGCCGGGCAAGCATCGGCTGACGGCGTTCGATGCGAAGACTCATGCCGAGTTGTGGAAGTACGGTGAGGGGGAAGGACCGTACAACGGCGAGATCATTGTCAGTCCCGTCTTCGGTGATGGAATCGTGTTCCTGCAACTCTGGAGGCAGAGTCGCATTCATGCCATTCGCCTCAGTCCCCAGGGAAAACCGCCCGAGCCGGTTTGGGTCAGCGACAAGCCGGGAGGTGTGGAGCCCTCGCTGCTGTATTACCGGGGGCTGCTCTACGTGCTGATGGACAACGGCGTGCTGGTCTGTTTTGACGGGCAGACTGGCCGGGAGCATTACCGACAACGGCTCGGCGGCGATTGCAATTCGTCGCCCGTGGCGAGCGATGGCCGGATTTATCTCAGCAACAACGACGGCCAGACGTTTGTCGTCAAGGCGGGAACCGCGTTCGAATTGCTGGCCACGAACGATCTCGGCGAGCGGATCACGGCCTCCCCGGCGATCTCGGGGAATGAATTGATCTACCGCACGGACTCGAAGCTGTTCTGCATCGGGACATCGGCGGAACGGTGACGAGGTCGGTCAGGCTCCCAGCCAGGAAGGCGCCACCCCAACATTTTTTCGCTGAACCTGACTCACTGGCGGGACTCGCTTGAAGCCGGTCTGACGTCCCAGTAATCTCCCCCAGTCCGCGCAATCGGAAAAGTCGCGAGGACTCGACTCGTGGTCAACGCGACGTGATGGATCGTGAAAACTCAATTGAAAGGAACCGGCGATGAATCGATGGAGTCTGGGAATTGTAGCCGCTGTGGGATTGATCGCAGGCACGATGGATGCGGCACAGGCGCAGAGCTTTTATGTGTACGAAGCACCCACCGTCTATGTGGAACCAACCTACGTTTCGGGAGTGGTGTATCAGCCGCAGGTCGTTGTTCCCGCGCGGACCGTCGTGACGGCGAGGTCCACCGCACGCCGTGCCTACAGCGATTCCGTGGTCGTGCAGCAGCCGATCGCTCAAATGGCTTACAGCACCTCGGCCTATGTGCCGGTCCAGACCGTTGTTGCCGCGCCGGTGGTGGTGGCGAGCCCCACCGTCGTTCGTGAAACAACGCGGGCCACACGCCACAACTTCACTCAGACCGTCCGCGTCTATGGACCAACGGACGGACCGCGTTACAGTCGCATTCACGTTCATTCCGGCCTGTTCGGAACGCGGGTCCGCGAAACGGTGAGATAGACCGGTTGACCGGATTATTCGTGGAGCTGTCACTGAGTTCGCAAGAACTCAGTTCACGATCATGAGCTGGGCTGAGTTCTTGCGAACTCATCGACATGCAGGTTGGTAGCGATGAAATGGCATTTCAAACCGAGCCACTGGGGCTGCCTCAGTGGCTCGGTATTTGGGATCAGCTCTGTGTGGCGGCGGCCTGTGATTTCAGGCCCGAGTGCTTGAGCAATGCCTCGACACTCGGTTCGCGGCCCCGGAAATCGCGGAAGACGTCCATCGGGTGACGGCCGCCACCCAGGGAGAGGACGGTGTCGCGAAAGCGGCGGCCGGTCTGTTGGACTTCGCTGGTGTTGTCCAAGCCCGCGTCTTCGAACGCACTGAAGGCGTCGGCACTAAGAATTTCGGCCCACTTGTAACTGTAGTAGCCGGCCGCGTAACCGCCGCTGAAGATATGCTGGAACGAGCAGAGCGACCGGTCCTCGGGCAGCAGCGGCAGGACGCTCGTCTGCTGGCTGAGGCGGCGGTTGACATCATGCACCGATTCGGAGCCGTTCGGATCAAAGTCCGAGTGCAGCGTGATGTCGGTCATGCCGAACAGCAGTTGCCGCAGCATCATCGAACCCGCGCGATAGTTTTTCGCCGCGCGAATCTTCTCGAACAGTGACTCGGGAAGCGGTTCGCCCGTCTGGTAGTGGCCGGTCAGACTGAGCAGCGTCGGGCGGTGGTAGCACCAGTTCTCCATGAACTGACTCGGCAGCTCGACGGCATCCCACTCGACGCCATTGATCCCGGCGGCGTCGGCGTGATCGACCTCGGTCAGCATATGTTGCAGGCCGTGCCCCATTTCGTGGAAGAGCGTTTCCACTTCTCGAAACGACATCAGGCTCGGCGTGTCGGCCAGCGGAGGGGTCTGGTTGCAGACGAGGTGCGCCACGGGAATCTGCGTCTGATCTCCGAGCTTTCTCCGTCCGAGGGCATCGTCCATCCACGCCCCGCCGCGCTTGTTCTCGGGACGCGAGAACGCGTCGAGGAAGAACGAGGCGATGTGAGCACCGCTGTCGTCGTGGACGCGATAGAACCTCACGTCGGGATGCCAGACGCTGACTCCGTTCTGCTGGTGGATCGTGATGCCGAACAGGCGGCCCAGCAGTTGGAAGAGGCCGTCGAGGACCTTCTCGAACGGGAAGTAGGGGCGCAGTTCGGCGTCGGTGTAGGCGTAGCGTTCTTCGCGCAGCCGCTCGGCCCAGAAGGCGACGTCCCAGACTTCGAGCGGCGTCGCATCGCCGCGCGAGGCTTTGAGCGACTGGATGTCGTCGAGGTCACTCACGGCCGCATCCCACGAGGCGTCCCGCAACTGCGCGAACATCTGGCGCACGGCCTCCACGCTGGGAGCCATCTTCCGCGCGAGGCTCACCTCCGCGAAGTTGCGATAGCCGAGCAACCGGGCCTTCTCCTGCCGCAACTGCAAAATGCGGGTGATCAGCGGGCCGTTGTCGAACTCACCGGACGAGGCTCGCGTAACGAACGCCCGGTAGAGCCGTTCGCGCAGCACGCGGTTGCGACCGTGTTCCATGAACGGCTGGTAGAGCGGCATCTCGAGTGTGATCCGCCACGGCCCGGTCTCGGGTGTGGCTGTCGATGCGGAATCGGCGTGAGCCGTATTCCACGACTTGGCCGCGAGGTTTCTGAGCGTGCTCGGCCAGCCTTCCGCATCGGCCGGGTCGGTCACTTCCAGCGAGTACGCCTTCGTCGCGTCGAGGACATGGTTCGAATACTCGGTCGTGATCTGAGACAGTTCCTGTTCGATCGCGTTGAACCGCTCGCGCTGCTCGCCCGCGAGAGCGATCCCGGACAGTTCGGCCCCCTTGATGCGGTCGGTGATGATCCGCTGCTGGGCCTCGTTGAGCCGCGGCCATTCACTGCCGTCGCGCAGTTGCTTCAGCGCCCGGTAGATTGGTTCACTCTGGCTGGCCCTCAGTCCGAATTGCACGACCTCGGGCAGCACGGTTTCGTAGGCGGTTCGCAATTCGTCGGAGTTCAAAACGCCGAACAAATGCGCGACCGGCTTCCAGCCGTACTCGAACGGACGGTCGATCTCTTCGAGCTTCGCAATCGTGCCGGTCCAGGTGGGTGTCAGCTCGCGTTCGATGGCCTCCAGCTTCACGGTCGCATCGCTGACGATGTGCTTCACGGCGGGCACGATGTGCTCGGGGCGGATGGCGGCGAAATCGGGCAGGCCCGTGGCAGCCAGCAACGGGTTGTTGATGAGCGAAGCGTCAGCCATGACGGCGAATCCTTGAATCGCGAAACAGAAAGCTCGGAACGTGACCTGCGGAACGAATGCGACTCCGCGCAGCGACGGCAGTGTAGACGGTGGCACCACCAGAATCACCCCGACGACCGGTGCGATCCTCCCTTTCGGCGCGACGGGAGGGATGACTTCCAGCGACGGCTGGCGAATCGCCCTCGGAACAAGGTATCTTGATGCGGGCACACGAACGGATGTCTGCCGTGATGCCCCGTTTCTCACTCCCCCCCCGGAGCCTGCGATGGTCATGCGGCACTTCACACTTCCATCTATTTCCCGTTGGCTGGCCCTCGCCGTTTCGGCGGCGTTCTTCCTCGCCGTGGTCTCCTGTTCGTCCTCCGTCGCGCCGGCCGACGAGGCCAAGGCCGAAGAGACCGATCCCGATTACGCCGTTCCCGATGGTACTCCGAAGGAGATCATCGCGTTCGTCACCAAGCTCCAGCAGCGGCGACCGAAATTTGCCAACCGCGAGGAAATGATCGATCACGCGGTGAAGGTTCAGCGGGCGATCATCTCCGCCAGCGACAAGATTCTGAAGCAGGAGCCGGATGACGAACTGGCCGAACGAGCGGTCGGGATGAAGTTGAATTCCCTGCTCATGCTGGCGGGCGCTCAGATTCCCGGCGCGGCCAAGGAGGCGCTGGAAGCCGTGGCCCTGATGAAGCAGGGCTCGAACAAGATCGTGGCCTCCGCCGCGGCCGAGAAATGGCAGATCGTGCGCATCTTCAATGCCACCGAGATGAACGCCGCAGACCGCAGTGCGCTCGCCGAAGAAGTGCTCACCGCCGCGGACAAGAAGGATTTTGGCCGGACGGTCATGGGGAACGTGATTCAACTCGGACGAGTCCTCGAGGAATCCGGCGATCCCAAAGAGGTCGTGGCGTACTACACCAAGGTCGCCGACCTGGCCGAACATCACGGCACGCCACAGCTCAAGGAGTTGGCCGAGATGATGAGAGGAACCGCACGGCGAGCCAACCTGCCCGGCAACCCGATGCAGATCGACGCCAATCTGCTCGACGGCAAGCCGTTCGACTGGGCGTCGTACCGGGGCAAGGTGGTGCTGGTCGATTTCTGGGCGACCTGGTGCGGCCCCTGCATCGCGGAACTGCCGAACGTCAAGGAGAACTACAAGAAGTACCACGACAAGGGCTTCGATGTCGTCGGCATCAGCCTCGATCGGACCAAAGACAAACTGGAGGCCTTCATCGAGAAGGAAGAACTCCCGTGGGCACAGCTCTACGACGAGGAGATTCAAAAGGGAACGGGCTGGAATCATCCGGTCGCCCGGTATTACGGCATCTCGGGCATCCCGGCGGCCATCCTTGTGGATAAAGACGGAAAGGTCGTTTCGATGAACGCCCGCGGCCCGGAACTGACGAAGCAACTGGAAAAGCTGCTCGGCAAGGCGGAGTGACGCGGCTGGATTAAGGGTCTTCCGGCGTTCAGTCAACGCCACGAGGAGGAGACGTTTGGTCGGCCGTTTCGGCGTGGTGGGGAGACCCGCGCCGAACTTGACCCGTGCCATCATGGTGGAATTGGGAATGTGCAGTTGTGTGGGGACGTCATCATGCGGCACGTGTCGTGGTTGTTCGTGTTGGTGGCCGCATCGACGGCCTGGTCCGCCGAGGATGTTCCGGCGAGTGCGGCCAAGCCCGAGAACGTCGTCGATCCGGGACACTCGTATCACGGCGAAGCGTTTGACGAGGGTCCGCGTCGCGCGGCGTACCTGATGGGGACGACCGGCAACGTGCCGTTTCCGATCACCTCGACGTCCCCGCAGTCGCAGGCGTTCTTCAATCAGGGACTCGGCCAGCTTCACGGCTTCTGGTATTTCGAGGCCGAACGCTCCTTCCGGCAGGTCTGCGCGCTCGACCACTCGTGCGCGACGGCCTATTGGGGGATGGCCCTGGCCAACGTGAACAATGACAAGCGGGCCAAGTCGTTCCTCGCCGAAGCTGTCAAGCTGAAGGGGACCGCCAGCGAGCGGGAGCGGATGTACATCGAGGCCCTCGACGCCTGGTACAAGGCCGATACGGGCGACGAGAAGAAGCGGAAGACGCGCGCACAGAACTACGTCACCGCGATCGAAAACATTCTTTACAAGTTTCCCGACGACCTCGAGGCGAAGGGACTGCTCGGTCTGACGCTCTGGCAAAGCCGCTCCGACCTGGGACTGAGCACCTACTTCGCGATCGATGCGCTGCTGAACGACGTGCTGGCGGCGAACCCGCTCCATCCGGTGCATCACTACCGCATTCATCTGTGGGACACCGACAAGGCCTCGCTGGCGGTGAACTCGGCGGCGAAGTGCGGGCAGGCGGCGCCGGGCATCGCCCACATGTGGCACATGTCGGGACACACGTTTGCCAAGCTGAAGCGCTATGCCGATTCCGCCTGGCAGCAGGAAGCCTCGGCCCGCGTGGACCATGCCTACATGATGCGCGACGGCATCCTGCCCGACCGCATCCACAACTTCGCGCACAACAACGAATGGCTGGTGCGAAACCTGCAACACATCGGCCGCGTTCGCGACGCGATCGCCCTCTCGCGCAACACGATCGAGCTGCCTCGGCACCCGAAGTACAACCAGTTCCCCGGCGGAGGAAGTGCCCACCACGGACGGCTGCGATTGTTCGACACCTACTCGCAGTACGAGCTCTGGGACCAGTTGATCGCCGACGCGAACACGCAATACCTCGGCCCGACTGACGATCACGGTGAGCAAGTCAAACGTTTTCGAGCACTCGGGCGAGCCTACTTCCGCAAGGGTGACGTGGCGAACGGGAAGGTTCAGTTGGAGATTCTCGAACGTCGCCTCAAGGTGCAGAAGCAGGGTGAAGAGGCGGCAGTCGACAAGGCGGTCGCCAAAGTTCGCTTCGAGGGGAAAGATGCCAAAGCGGTCGAGGAAGCTCAGAAGCAAGCGAAGCAGCCGATGTCCGAGAAGATCCGCGTCCTCGAACGAGCCATCGACGAGCTGCAGGGCCACGTGCTGCTCGCCGAGGGCAAGCCGGACGAGGCGCACGAGCGACTCAAGAAGGCGACCAGCGTCGATGAACTGTTTCTCGCCGAAGTGCAGTTGCTCGCGGGAAAGAAGGACGAGGCGCTCAAGGCCGTGCGCGACCATGCCAACGCGCGCGAGAACGAAGTCCGGCCGCTCGCTCACCTTGTGCGAATGCTCTGGCAACTCGACAAGAAGGACGAAGCGAAGCAGTCGTTCGAGAAGCTGCGTGAGATTTCGGGCCCGATCGACCTGGACGCTCCTCCGTTCGCGCGACTCGAACCGATCGCGATGGAACTCGGGTTCGGCAAGGACTGGCGCGTGCAGAAGCCCCCGCAGGAAGACACCGGTGAGCGGCCGGCGCTCGATTCGCTCGGCCCCTTCACGTGGCAGCCGTCTCCCGCCGCCGATTGGTCGCTGCCGGATGCCGAGGGAAAGTTGCACACGCTGGCCGAATATCGCGGTCGGCCCGTGGTCGTGATTTTCTACCTCGGTTACGGTTGCCTGCATTGCGCCGAACAGTTGCAGGCGTTCGCCCCGAAGACGCAGGAGTATGCCGACGCGGGGATCTCGCTGATCGCGGTCAGTACGGACAGCCTCGACGACTTGAAGAAGTCGCACGCGAAGTACAAGCCGGAGGGAACGTTTCCGTTCCCGCTGGTCTCGGACGATTCGTTCGCCGCGTTCAAGCTGTATCAGGCGTTCGACGACTTCGAGAAGGTGCCGCTGCACGCCACGTATCTGATCGACGGCGAGGGCCGCATCCGCTGGCACGACATCGGCCCCGAGCCGTTCAAAAACGTCGACTTCCTGCTCAAGGAAGCCAAACGCCAACTTCATCCCAACGAGATCGTCCTCCCTGTGGAGCCCACTCCGCTGGACGACAACCGCCCGGCGAATGCCCTCGAACCGCTAAACGTCTTCCCGTCCGCCACGCCCGCCCCCGCGCCGGTCGCTCCCGCTCCCGCCGCGGTCACGGTTCCCGAGAAGCCCAATGTCGCCGGTTGACCGATCTGCGTGGGGGAAGCGTCTGACCTGCAAGCGACTGACCGCAAAGATTGAGAAGATGCTCGGGGATTGAAACTGGCGTTGAACGCCCGCAACAGAAGTGGAGAATGAAGAACGCCACCTCTTGTCAGGTGGCCTTCATTCTTTCCCGCAACTGGCATCAGTCATGCTTCTCGCAGAAATCGACCCCTCCCTCGTGGAATACACCTACGCGCATCTAACGGGCATCGTTCCGTGCATGATCGTCGTTTTGATCCTGATTGGCTGCGCCTTTCGCCATCATGCGGCCGAAATGCCGTTGCCGTGGGCCTTCGCTGGCTGTGTCGTCTTGTGGGCTCTGAGTCACCCTGCATTGCTGCAAGTCGCACAGTCACTCGCAGCGGATAACATAGATGATTTGCGTTTGGAATTATATGACTACAACAATGATGCTTACTCACGCCTCATGCGCGCCGGTGCCGGGCTGACCACTGCGGTTTACGCTTGGATCTTTTGCTGTCGGAACGGGCCCCACACCTTCCGTCGATTGGCAGTCGTTCTGCTGTTGTCTGGGTTCCTGTCGGTTTGCGTTTCCTGGTTGACTGGTACGGTTGGTTACGACGGTTACAGACAGGGGATACTTCCCGGCATTACCTTCAGCCAGTATTACGATCTGATAAGCAGTAACGAGCATCCAGTATTGAGGCATGTGCGCGTGGAGGAGCTTCCAAGCTGGGGCGAGGGAATTGGCTGGATCATCTGGTACGTCGCCCTCTTCAGTGGGACACCGTGTACCCGCCCGCAATCCCTTGACGAGTCAAGTCGATAGTATCAGCCTTTCCGGCGGCGGTCACTTTGGCGAGAATCATTCGGTCGGTCCTCGGCCCTCCGGTTGGAAGTCATTCGGGAGAAGAGCACGATGCGTTGGGGATGCTGGTTCGCGATTCTGGCCGGGCTGGCGATGCCACTCGCCGCCACCGCGCAGGACGGATCGAAAAAAGAGGAAACCAAGCCGTCGGCGTCGCTGGCGAGTTCGATTCGTCGGACGGTCGAGGACGAGATTTCGATGAAGACACTCGGCGGCGGACAGTTCTGGGGCGACGTGGTCTTCTTCCACGGCTGGCGTATCCAGCAGAATGTCTTCACCAAACATTTTCGGCTGCTCGACGAGCACGACACCCGCCATGCGTGGGGCTCGCTGGCCGACTGCCGGGCCAAACTCCAACAGATCCGGGAAGAACAAAAGCTGCCACCGATGAAGGGTCGGGGAGTCATCCTGATTCATGGCATCCTGCGTTCGTCGAAGTGCATGTCGTCGATGGCCAGGACGCTGGAGCAGGGTGGATTCCAAACGTTTCAGTTCGATTACCCGAGCACTCAGGTCAGCATTCCCCAGGCGGCCGAGTACCTGCACCAGACGATCGAGTCGCTCGAAGGGATCGAGGAACTCTACATCGCGGCTCACAGCATGGGGGGACTCGTCACGCGGGCCTACTTTGCCGCGCATCACGATGCCCGCTTCCGCCGCGTCGTGATGGTGGGGACTCCCAATCACGGAGCCGAACTGGCGGACCTCGTTCATCAGAACTTCCTCGTGCGCACCGCGGCCGGTCCCGGCGGACGGCAACTCGTCACCGATCGCGAGGGGCTGATTCCG
Organism: Schlesneria sp.; assembly: GCA_031412755.1. GTDB lineage: Bacteria > Planctomycetota > Planctomycetia > Planctomycetales > Planctomycetaceae > Schlesneria. Next base: position 24,985 of record JANODP010000040.1, read on the forward strand.
TCGCTCCCCGTGCCGAAGTGCGAGTTCGCGATCATCGCCGGTGCGCGCCACAATCCGGCCGGTTGGAACCCGTTCATTCCGGGAGACGACGACGGCACCGTGACCGTGGAAAGTACGAAGCTCGTCGGTGCGGCCGATTTCTCAACCGTGCAGACAACTCACACCGCGCTGCTGCGAAATCGCGAGACCCTCGATCAGACGCTGCGGTTTCTCAGCGAAGGCCGCTTGTGCGCCGACCGGCCCGCCCGATCCCTCACCGACGAAGTGGAGACTCCAGCCAACCCGACTCCGCCGCCACCCTCAAGTCCGTGACCGCCACTGCCTCCCGGATGATTCATGGCCACACACTAACCATCGATGTGGCGACCGTTTCTACGATTGCAACCGGTTTCATTCGTCGTCTCCTTCAATTCGTCGAATCCCCAGCCTTTCTCGAATGGAGGAGGTTCGACGAATTGAAGGAGACGACGAATGGGACTTCCCAAATGTGGAAACGGGCTGGCTTCCAACCCTCTCACTCTCCAGAAATGTCCCCCGCGTGTCTTCCCCGGAACCGAGCACTGTCTTCGATGCCGTTGGCGAGGCGGGGCTGCGTCGATTGGTGAGTGCGTTCTACCGGCGAGTCCCCGGCGACGACGTTCTCGGGCCGATGTACCCGCCCGACGAGCTGGCCGAGGCCGAGCGGCGGCTGGGCGACTTCCTGATCTATCGCTTTGGCGGCCCCGACACCTACATCCGCGAGCGGGGGAACCCCCAGCTTCGCATGCGGCACATCCGGTTTGCGATCACTCCCGCCGCTCGCGACCGTTGGATCTCGCTGATGGACGCGGCGCTCGACGAGGTCGGCCTGTCCTTCGAGTCCACCGCCGTCGTGAAGCCGTTTCTGCACGAGGCGGCGACGTTTCTCATCAATCGCCCGTGACGGACGCGGGAGACCACAGGAACGCAAATGACATGAGGGACGTAAGGGAAGAGTGACGCAAAAAGCCGGCAGCGAGTGTCACGAGACTGGCTAGAGCACCGGCGAGAACATCCGGCAGAAGTTTTCCTTCAGCTTCGCCAGCGTCGATCGTTGAGACCACTCCTCCGACAGAATGCGGTGCGCGTTCGGCAGATCCTGATCGAAGTGATGGTCGAGCTGTTCGGCCAGGCCCAGATCGTACAGAGCCACTCCGACCTCGAAGTTCAGATACAGGCTGCGCGAGTCGAAGTTGGGGGTGCCGACGAGCGACCAGCAGCCGTCGATGGTCAGCGACTTCGGATGGAACTGTCCCGCCTGGTACTCGTAGATCTCGACACCCGCTCGCAGCAGGGAGTCGTAGTACGAGCGGGCCGCGTTGCGCGTCGCAAAGTACGTTTTGGGGCCGGACAGCATGACGCGCGTCCTCACGCCCCGCAGGGCCGCCGTTTCGAGGGCGGTCACCAGCGGCGGGGTCGGTACGAAGTACGACGTGGCCAGTGTGATCTGTCGCTCGGCACGATTGATCGCGGCGAACAACAGCGTGTGAAACACACTGTCCTCTTCGTCGGGCCCGTCTGCGAGAACCTGGGCCAGGACGTGGCCGCTTTCGACGGGTTCGGGAAACGTGGTGAGCGGCAGGTCGTCTCCCGTGGCATAGTGCCAGTCGATGGCGAAGACCTCCTGCAACTGCAGCACCGTCGGTCCGCGCAGGGCCAGATGCGTGTCACGCCATTGGCCGAAGTACGGGTCGTTCCCGAGGTACTCGTCGCCGACGTTCATGCCGCCCGTGAAGCCGATCTCACCATCGACGATCACGATTTTGCGGTGGCTCCGCAGGTTGATCGACCACCGCTCGCGGATCGACTGTCCGGGTACGAACGTCGCCACGCGGATGCCCGCGTCGCGCATCGGCTGCAAGAACCGATGCGTCAGCCGCGACGAGCCGATCGCGTCGTAGAGGAACCTCACCTGCACACCCTGCTTCGCCTTCGTGATCAACAAGTCTCGCAGCGCTTTGCCGATGCGATCGGGCTGCCAGATGTAATACTCCAGATGAATCGACGACCGGGCCGAATGGATCGCGGCCACAATTTCTTTGAACGTGAGATTGGCATCGATCAACAGTTGGATGGAGTTACCGACAGTCGCCTTGGTGGCGGCCACTCGCTCGGCCAGCCGCCACAGGTCGCGTTGGGTGCCGTTGAGGCGGCTATCCGACAGATGGTGATGCCCGGCCAGTTGTGGCACCGACCGGCTGGCGTTGCGGAGGGCGGCGAGCCGGCTCTTCACCCGCCGTCCCACGCGGTTGATGCCGAACACCAAGAAGAAGAACGCGCCGATGTACGGCATCGTCACGATCGCGATCATCCACGCCACCGTCGCGACCGACTCGCGCTTCTTCGTCAGCAACACGAACGGCAACAGCATCAGCGTCAGCAGGTAACCCACGACGGTGAGGACGGCGAACAGATTCTGCATGAGGGCGATGTGCAAAGAAGAAGTAGTCGTCACGGTTCATGGCGAATTGGCTGTAGGGTGCGTGGAGTCTTCGGAACGCACCGCAACCGTTCCCGGAATTTGGGTCCCGGTGTGTTCCGAAGACTCCATGCACCCGACGAAACTGAGTTGCTGGCCGCGTCGGCATCAGACATCATCAGATCAAATGACGACTTCTATTCTAGTTTCTGAGACTGGTTCCCAAAGCAGACTGCGGCAAGGAATGCTTGGGCAATTCCTGACACCTCAGCCCATCGCCGAATTCATGGCATCGTTGTTTACTCGTTTGCCGCCGTTGGTGCGGTTGTTGGATGCGGGGGCGGGTGCGGGGGCATTGACTCGGGCCTTCGTTCGGCGCGTCTGCCGTGAGCGAATGGTTCAGCGAATTGAAGTCACCGCTTGGGAACTGGATGCGGAAATCCTGCCTCGGCTGCGAGCCACAATGGATGAATGCGGACGTGAGTGCATCGCTCATGGGATCGCTTTCACGAGTACGGTGCGGAGTGGAGATTTCATCCAGGACATGGCACCGATACTGGCTGGTGATTTGTTTGGTGATCGCCCACCCGCGTTCGATGCCGCTATCACAAATCCGCCCTATCGGAAGATCAACACGACCTCAGCGGAAAGGCGGGCACTGCGTGTTGCCGGTGTGGAAACGAGTAACCTCTATACTGGCTTTGTGGCGTTGATTCAGCGACTGCTGGTGCCGGGCGGACAATTGGTGGCAATCACGCCGCGCAGCTTTTGCAACGGCCCGTACTTCCGACCCTTCCGCGAAGACTTACTAAACCATGTGGCGCTCCGCAGGCTGCATGTCTTTGATTCACGAGACGCCGCCTTTCGCGATGACAGCGTGCTGCAAGAGAACATCATCTTTCATGTTGTGAAAGGGAGGAACCAACCTCGCGAGTTAGTAATTTCCACCAGCAGCGGAGAGCATGGAGACATCGTTACCGAGACGAACTATTCCTTCGCGGAAGTGGTTCATCCCAATGATGCAGAGAAGTTCATCCACATCCCCTCGGCTCCCGCCCATGCAGCGGCCAAGGTAACGATGGATGGCCTTCACTCAACCCTTGCCTCTCTAGGGGTGACGGTTTCAACCGGGCGTGTAGTCGATTTCCGGCTCAAGGACGCACTTCGTCAAGAGCCGACGACAAAGACGGTGCCCCTCATCTATCCCTGCCATTTCAATGGTGGAGTCGTTCATTGGCCGAAGCCGAATTCGAAGAAGCCAAACGCCATTCTCGACAACGATGAAACGCGGCCATGGCTCGTACCCTCGGGAGTGTATCTGCTCACCAAACGATTCACTTCCAAGGAAGAGCGGCGGCGTCTGGTCGCATGCTTGTTCGATCCCCGTGATGTGAAAGCACCGCGGGTCGGTTTTGAAAACCACCTGAACTACTTCCATGCAAGCGGACAAGGGCTTGACCGGGGCTTGGCACTTGGCCTCTTCGTGTTCTTGAATTCCACCGTTGTTGACCAGTATTTCCGCCGCTTCAGCGGGCATACTCAAGTGAATGCCACGGACCTCAGAAAGCTGGCGTATCCCGACCGGGACACCTTGCAGGCGATCGGAGCAGAAATAGTGCAACTTGACCTTTCCCAAGATGGAATCGACGAACTCGTAACGAAGCATCTCCATGCCCGCTGATAAACCAAACCGCAAGACCGTCGCCAGAAAACGGCGACTCACGGAAACGATCACGGCATTGACTGCGTTGCAGTTTGGTCCAAAGCAACGGAACGCAACTGCCGCCTACACGCTTCTGGCTTTGCTCGATCTCCAGCCGGATGTTACATGGGCCGACGCTCAAGCTCCGCTGTGTGGCATCACTCCGATCATGGATTTCATCGCAGAGGCTTATGGCGTCCGTTATGCCCCCAATACCCGCGAAACAGTTCGCGATGATGCGGTGAAGTTCTTTGTGGAATCGGGCTTGGTGCTTCGCAATCCGGACAATCCAAGTCGTTCCACGAATAGCATGAAGACGGTCTATCAGATTGAGCCATCGGCCCTGGCCTTGCTCCGCAAGTACGGCACACTCGAATGGCCATCGGCATTGCAGAAATACCTCGCCAGTCGTGAAGGTCTCAAGCACGAAATCGCTCGAAAGAGAACCCTGGCTCGCGTGCCGGTCACTCTTCCTGATGGTTCACAGGTGGCTTTGTCTCCGGGAGGCCAGAATCCACTCATCAAGGCGATCATTGAACAGTTTTGTCCGGCCTACGCGCCGGGCGGAGTGGTGATCTACATCGGCGATACGGAGAACAAGTTCGTTCATCTCGAAGCAGAATCGTTGACATCTCTCGGAGTGACCTTGGACGCAGCGGCCAAGGTTCCAGATGTCATCGTTCACCACACCATCAAGAATTGGCTGCTGCTCATCGAAGCCGTCACCAGCGCAGGCCCGGTTGATGGGAAACGCCGCAAGGAACTGAAGGACTTATTCGCAGGCTGCAAAGCGGGCTTGGTTTTCGTCACCGCGTTTGAGAACCGCCGCACGATGCAGTCCTTTGTTTCACAGATCGCTTGGGAGTCGGAAGTGTGGATTGCGGAAGATCCCGATCACATGATCCACTTCAATGGAGAGCGTTTTCTTGGACCGTATCCCGATTCGATGCCAAGTTAGAGTCACACTTCTGAACGCCCGATCCCTACTTCCTCGGCAGTAAATCAGGGGGCGGGTCTACGACATTTTGAAATTCGCCGTGAACAGACCATGCTCGCTGCGGCGAACGGCGGGGCGAAGCAGAGGTCTGACAAGATCAATCAACTCCTGGTGAAGGGGCTGAAACCGAACGGGCGGGATTCCGAGGAACGGCGGGCACTCCGCGAGATTCTCTTCCGCTGGACGTGGGACGTCCTGGCGACAACGGCCTGACAAAGTAGCCTTCATCGCTCCGCGTGAAGACAGCCGTGCGCGGAGCAACCTCCGATTGTTCCACGGCGGGTCGATCGCGGTGGAACCAGCCGAGCGCGAGTTCGATAGCGCGTTCACCAATCACGTTGATACGCTCTCGGCTGTCTTCACGCGGAGCGGTGAAGGCTACATTGAGGAAGGCTTCTTGGAGACAAAGCGGCGGGGTGGCGGGGTCAGAGTCTTCGATGGCCCCGTTCTCTGGCGAGCGACGGATTCAGGGCCATCGAGGACTCTGACCCTGCCACCCGGGCGGCCAACTGCTCCGCGACTGGCAACTCCCCTGGGCACCGCAGTGCGTCGCCTGGAATCCTGAGCAGCCGAGCCTCGTTCTCGTCGCCTGGCCCAACGGCACGCTCGCCCTCTTCAACATCGACGCCACGTGACCAGGCACGGCGCGTTCCTGCGGGGAGAATGGCAGAACGATGCGGGCAGAACGATGGAAGAAAGGACGGGGTGCGTGAAGGACTGGGAGCGTGAATCCGTCTTCATCATTCTGCCCCCATCGTTCTGCCATTCCTCAGGGGTCGGGTTGAGTGCGTGGCAACGAGGCGGTCACGGGTCGCGGACGACGCGGACGCTGCCGTCTCGCGGGGAGGTGGGGGGGCGGCTTTGGCGGGAGGCGGAGCGGAGGCGGACGGGTTGATCGCCGAAGTTGCCGCCGCGCTGGACGCGGTCTCGGCCATTCAGCGGACCGGTGGGATCGGTCGCGTCGGCACTGCCGTAAGGGGCGAACCAGTCCTGGCACCATTCCGATTGATTGCCGGAAACGTCGAACAGGTGAAACGCGTTGTCGAGTTTGGTGCCGACTGGATGCAGCAGGAGGCCGGCGTTCCCTCCCATCACCGCATGGTCCTGGATGGTTCTCGGGTCAGAGCCGAAATACCAGGGAGTGTCCGTCCCGGCGCGGCACGCGTACTCCCATTCGGCTTCGGTGGGCAGGCGATAGTGGACGTCTTTTCCCGACTCGCGCGATTCGTGACGTGACAACCAGTTGCAAAAGGCGACCGCATCGTTCCAGGTGAGGTTTGAGGCGGGGTGGTTCTCGCTGATCTTGGCGTCACCGACGTTTTGCCAGTTGTATCCGGGGCTGAGCACCCAGCGGTTGTTCACGAAGCCGAATCCTTCCGTCTTCTCGGTCTCGGTCACGTAGTGTTCCGCATCGACGAACTTCCGAAACTGGCCGACCGTGATTTCGGTCTGCCCGATCCAGAAGGGTTTGGTCAGTTGGACGCGATGTGCCAACTGCTCGCGACGAATCAGCTTGATGTCGTAATCGGGCACGTTGCCTGACAGAATCAACTGGAGCTCTTCATCGGAGGTTCCCATCGTGAACTCACCCGGCGGGATCAGGCACAGCATGATGCCGATGCTGTTCTTGATCGAGGCGGGCGTGCCAAGGAACTCGGCCCATTCGCGCTGTCGTTGTTGGACGAGCGTCGTGGTGGCGGGGCACGTCAGCACCTCGGGGCGGGGAACCTTGGGAGGTGTCTGCGGCGCGGCGTTGCGGTTCGCCGGGTTGTCTCGTCCCGCGAGAGACGCTCGATCGCCCGGCTGCGTTCCCCACCAGACCGCCGCGGCGATGAGCAGACCGATGGTCACCGCAGCCAGCGTGAGGGAGGCCGTGCGGTTCGACTTCGCCCACTCGATGATGCGCGACTGCGGTGAGAGACGCCGGCGAACGACGGAGGGGACATCGAGGTCCGTGATCAGCACGGTGGCGGCCCGCTGATCGTCGTGATCGAGCGGGGAGAGCCAATCGGTGGCCGGGTTGCCGCTGACGGCGGTTTCGCGAGCGGGCGTTTTCCTCGGGGCGTCGGTTTTTCTGACCGGGCTCGGCACGCGCGGCAGAAGCTCGGCGGGGATCGCCCGCAGCGCGTCGCGCACGTCGTGCATCGAGGCGAACCGCTGCTCGGGCCGGCGGGCCGTCATGCGTCGAAAGATCTGCTCCAACTCGGCGGGGACATCGTCGCGCGCGGCCGACAGCGACGGCAGAGACTGAAGCTGGTGAGCCATCACCGTCTCCAGAAAGCTCTCGCCGACGACGACGGTGCGGCCGGTCAGCAGGAAGTAGAGCGTGCAGCCGAGACTGTAGATGTCGGAGCGGGCGTCGGCGGAACTCGCGCTGACCGCCTGCTCGGGCGACATGTACTCGGGCGTGCCGAACATCACGCCGGAGTGAGTCAGCGCGGAACCCTCCTTCGTCGCCGCCGCGTCGGCGTTGAAGCGGGCCAGTCCGAGATCGAGCACCTTGACTCGCAACGCGGTCGGCAGGATGGCGTGTGGCGAATCGTCGTCACGCGGGCCATCGTGATGCGCGATCGTCCTTGAGTCTTGATCGGGTGCCACTGGCGGCGGCTTTGGGCCGCCAGTGTCTTCAAAGAGCACTGGCGGCCCAAAGCTGCCGCCAGTGGCACCCGACACATTACCGGTAGCCGGACCGGTGCGGTTGTGGCACAGGACCAGGTTCGACGGCTTGATGTCGCGGTGGATGACTCCCTGCCGGTGAGCGTATTCGAGTCCCTCGGCCGCCTGGGCGAGGCACTCGACCGCGTGGGCCACGCTGAGCGGTCCGTGGGTCCGCACGCACGACGAGAGGTCGGTGCCGTCGATGCACTCCATCACGAGATACGCGACCCCCGCGTCCTCGCCCGCGTCGTGAGCGACCACGATGTTCGGATGCGACAGCCGCGCGATGGCTCGAATCTCGCGGTCGAACCGGCTGGCCGCCTGCGGGTCGTGCGCGGCCGCCGACGGCAGAACCTTCAGCGCGACGATGCGGTCCATGCGGCGATGCCGCGCCCGGTAGACGGCCCCCATTCCGCCGCGACCCAGCGGGCTGAGGATCACGTACTCACCCAGCAGCAGCCCCGGCTTGTGCGATCGCAGCAGGCTGCTGAACTGAAACGGCGTGAGCAGTCCGCGCGAGACCAGATGCTCGCCCAACGCCGTCGTCGACGTGTCGGGCTCGGACAGCGTGGCGATTTCCCGCTCCACGGTCGGCCGGTCGAGGACGCCGCTCAGGACGAGCCGCTCGACGAAGACCTCGCGCGTCGGCGGAGGCAACTTCGGTGGCAAGGCGGGCTTCGTTTGCAGGGCACTCGACGGAGAGAGTTGCCGCGTGGCTCCGTCGGGATTCAACACGATGCCGGCCAGCCAGTCGACGTCGAGTTCGGTGAACCTCGCATACTCACCGATCTCGACCGCCGCGCCACTCCGACGACGATATGAGATGTCGATCGGCACCAACTCGTGCAGCGCCGCCGTCCGTTCGTTTTCCGAGAGCCGTTCCAGGAACGTGTCGATGGTCGGCCCGCCGGGAGTGCTCGCCAGTCCCTGCGCGGTGCCGCCCGCCGCAGTCGCCGCCGCCTGCCAGGCCCGTTCAAACGCATCGCACACGTCATCGATGCGGCCCTGCGCCTCGGTGGGGAGTTCGGCGAAGTCGGGTTCGGTCTTCATGACGATTTGGCCTCCTGTTCTGTAGCTGAACTCGCAAGAGTTCAGGGGTTCGCCGAAACCGGCTGAATTCTTGCGAATTCAGCTACATCGAACAGATTCGTATCGATTGGGTCATCACGTTTCTCCCTGTTCCGCCGCCTCCGACCAGATCGAGCGGATGCGGTCCAGCTTGCGAAGGACCGTGCGCGGGACGCAGTTCAGCCGCGCGGCGATCTCGTCGATGCTTTCGCCCTCCATCCGCCAGACGGCGATGGACTGCAGTGTCTCGTCACCGAGGCTGTCCAGCAATCGACGAAATTCCTCCGCCATCTGACAGGCGAACTGCGGGGTCGGGTCGCGGCTGACCAGTTCGTCGAGCGCGGCCAGCGAATTCTCGGCGTCGCCCGCGTCGAGTCGTTTCCAGCCTCCACCTCGCTTCTGACGGCCCTCCCGCCGTTTCAGATCGATGAGCTTGTGCGAGGTGATGGCCACGAGCAGTGGCCACAGCGCGTCTCGATCCACAAGCTGCGGGAAGCGTCCCGCCTGGGCACCTCGACAAAAACTGTCGAACGCGCTGAGGGCCACGTCCTCCTCATCGGCCGCCGCGCGAGGCCCCTCGGCCAGCCGGTGCCGCGCCAGCCGGACCATTTTCTCAAAGTAGCCCTCCCACAATTTCTGCACGGCCGACGAATGCCCCGCCTTGAGTTGGTGAATCCACTGAGTCACGGTCGCGTCCGGATTCATGGGCGGCAGCCTGCGAGAACGGGTGAGGAACGGCGGATCGGGACGTTGCCAACGACGATTGTCATCTGACTCGAAAGGCCGGCTAAGGAATCTCAAGCCGGACCCGCCGATGACAGAGTGCGATATTGAAGCCTGAAGCGCAAGCGAAGGAAATCGCCAGCAGCATCTTCGCTTGCGCTTCAGGCTTCTATGCGGTCCTTCTCAGTTTGGCACGAAGTATTGACTTTACCTCGGGTTGTGACCAGACCGCCGGCCTGGCGGAGAAGTTTGCCAGGAAAATTGAGAGCCGTGTGTCACATGGTCCGGCCGTTTGACGAGCCTCCTCCTGAAGACTCGTTCACAACCAACGCCGGAGGAGGGGCTCTCCTCCAGACTGACCATCTCCATCAGAAAGGCCAAGCCATGCCACGTTTCATGAATCGACTCAGATCGCTCGGAACCCTGACGGCGGGATGCCTGGTGTCCCTCGCCGCGACATTCGGGACGGCTCCCGCATCGGCACAGACAGTACCGACGGTGACCATCGCCGCGGCCGATTCCGTCGCGTCTGAACGCAATCGCGATCCCGGGGCACTGCGGGTGACTCGCACCGGAGCGACGACATCGCCGCTCACCGTCCGCTACACCGGCAGCGGCACTGCGACGATCGGCTCGGACTACTCCGGTCCGACCGGCAGCGTGACGATTGCGGCGGGACAGGCTTCCGCCACGATCGCCGTGACAATCATCGACGATGTCTACGTCGAAGGGAGAGAGACCGTCATCCTGACGTTGGTGAGCGGCACGGGCTATACGGTGGGGGCGGCGAAGATGGCCACCGTCACCATCTCCGACAACGACACACAGCGTCCCGCGTTGATCGTCATCCCGAACAATGACTTCTACTACACCGAGTACGGGACGCCGCGCCGGGAATTGGAGTCGGCGGGAATTCCGGTCGTCGTCGGAGCGGGCCGTCGTCAGCTATCGACGCCGCATCCCAATTCGGGACAGGGGGCCGACGGCGGTCGAGTCACGCCGGACATTGATCTCGCCAGCGCCCGGGCGACGAATTACTCGACGATCGTGTTCGTCGGCGGTTGGGGAGCCAGCCAGTACCAGTATGCATTTCAGGGCACCTATGCCAACGCGGCCTATAACGCGACGCCCGCCATCCGCGCCGATGCCAACCGCCTGATCAACGAGTTCCTCAGCCAGAACAAATATGTCGGCGGCATCTGTCTCGGCGTGAGTGATCTCGCCTGGGCGCGGGTCAATGGCGTCAGCCCGATCCGCGGCCGTCAGGTCACCACAGCCGCGTTCTCGTCGCCATCCAACAATGTCGGCCAGCTCACCTATCGCTGGCACATGGAACAGAACGGAGCCGCCGCCGTCTTCGATGGAGGTGGCTATGGCAACCCGTCCACCTACACCGACGACGTAATCGTCGATGGCCTCATCATCACGGCCGGCAACTACGATTCGGCAGCCCTGTTTGGAAGGACGCTCGCGAATCGAGTTCTCGGACGGTGACATCGCCCCGGCGGGCTGTCCCTCCGCGAACAACAGCGACGCCTCCGATCGGGCAACCCGGTCGGAGGCGTTTCGCATTTGGATCGCGACCGGCGGTAGTGGGTCAGTTTGAGTGGCACGCCCTGAGTCCTCGAAGGGCGTGGACCCAAGTCCCCCAAAACGCCACGCCCTTCGAGGACTCAGGGCGTGCCACACTTGGTCCTTCGTCAAACTGACCCACTACCCGATCGGAACATCCGTTCTGACGGCGTGCCGATTCGACGAACTGGAAAGAAAATGGAACTCGCTCCCAAAAAGTTCGAGCTTCATCTTGCCCGGTGTGTCGATTACTCTATGGCCCAACGGCAACGACCGATGCCGCCCCGCCCCGTGACTCCCGCCGAATCGACGATTCCTCGAAGGTTTTCTCGCGATGACGAAGCTGACACCTTTGACCGGTTTGTTTTCCCGACGCCGGGCGTTGCAGGTTGGTTCGGCCGGAGTGCTCGGTCTGTCGCTGCCGCAGTGGTTGGCGATGCAGGCTCACGCGGCGGCGAGTGCCACGAAACCGGCGGCCAGGAACGTACTCGTCATTCTCGAACAGGGCGGCCTGTCGCACATGGACACGTGGGACCCGAAGCCCTTTGCGCCGTCGGACCATCGCAGCCCGTTCAAGCCGATCTCGACCAGCGTGCCGGGGATCGAGTTCACCGAGCTGCTGGCTCACACGTCGCGCGTGGCCGACAAGCTGACCGTGGTTCGCTCGATGATGCATCCGAAGTCGGGGGCGAACGGGCACCCGGATGGAACGCAGTACATGCTGTCGGGGTCGCATCCGAACAGCCCGCTCGAAATGCCGGACATCGGCTGCATCGCGACGAAGATTCTGGGGAGCGAATGTCGCGACCTGCCGCCGTACATCATGGTCCCCGGCAATGACGAGCAGAACGCGGCTGCGAAGACCGGTTTCCTGCCGGCCGCATCGCGCGTCTTCAAGACCGGCGGCCACGATGTCTCGTCGCCGAATTGGAAGGTGGCCGACCTGCTGCCTCGCGGCGAGAACGTCGCGGCGAGACTGGACGGTCGCCGGCAGATGCTGGCGTCGCTCGACGCGCGATTCAACTCGGGCCATGACGTGGAGGGAATGGACCGCTTCTACTCGCAGGCCTTCGACACGCTGACCAGCTCACGCGTCGAGAGTGCGTTCCAACTGAAGACCGAGTCGCCGGAAACGCGCGAGCTGTACGGACGCGGCCACCGCGGAGCGTGCTACCTCGTCGGCCGCAAACTGATCGAAGCGGGCGTGCGGTTCGTAACGGTCGATGTGCGCTGGCCGTTCTCGGAAGAGGTGCCGGGCGGCTTCAACCTGAACTGGGACCATCACGATTTGATCTACACGTCCGGTTCGTGCGGCACGGTCCGCGACAAGGCCGGGGGCGAGGGCCGCTACGGCATCGGCCACTGGGTGATGATGGGGAGCACCGACCGCGCCTTCGCCGGCCTGATCGAAGACATGGACCAGCGCGGGCTGCTGGCCGAGACGCTGGTCTGCTTCATCACCGAGTTCGGTCGCACGCCGAAGATGAACCAGCATGGCGGCCGCGATCACTGGACCGACGCTTATTCAATCGTCTTCGCCGGCGCGGGCGTTCCCGGCGGACGACTCATCGGCCGCACCGACAACCAGGGAGGCTATGTCCTCGACTCGCCGCACACTCCCGAAGAATACGCCTCGACGATCTACGAAAAGCTCGGCATCGACCGCTCGAAGCCGCTCTACACGTCGGCCAACCGCCCGGTCTACTTCGACCACCACGCCGATCCGATTCCGGGCGTGATGTAAGGCAAGCGGCAAGAAAAAACTTGCCTATCGAAGCCTGGCGATCGCCGCAGGCCTTTGGGGCGGCGCATCACAAAATTGGGCAGAACGATGGGGGCAGAACGATGAGGAAACGGAATTCGTCTTTCTCGACATCGTTCTGCCCCCATCGTTCTGCCAATCCAGTTCGTTTGAAGCACCGATCCTTACTCAATAGTCTCCCTTGGGACTCGTTGGAGCGTCTCGTCATGATTGAGCTGTCGCGCATGTCCAAGCAAGGTTTGCTCGTGTGGCTCGTGGGACTCATCGGATCCCAAGCCGTGGCGCTTGGAGCCGACACCAAGCCAGCCACGCCTGACTTCAACCGCGACATTCGGCCGATTCTGTCGGACAACTGTTTTGTCTGTCATGGGCCGGATGAGAAGGAGCGGCAGGCGGGGCTGCGGCTCGATCAACGGGGCGCTGCGACGAAGGCTGCCGAGTCGGGGGCCGTTCCCATCGTGCCGGGCAAGGTCGAGGCGAGTGAACTCATCAAGCGGGTAACGAGTACCGACGAGGCGATTCGGATGCCGCCGCTCAAGGGGAAGCACAAGCCGCTCACGGCGAGTCAGATCGAGTTGCTGAAGCGTTGGGTGGCCAGTGGGGCCGAGTACTCTTCGCACTGGGCGTTCAAGGCTCCCGTGCGGGCGAGCGTTCCCGATGTCGATGCCGCCCGGTTTCGAGTGCGGAACGAGATCGATCGGTTTGTGGCGGCGAAGCTCGTCGAACACGGGCTGACTCAATCGCCCGAGGCTGACAAGGTGACGCTGCTCCGACGGCTGCAGCTCGATCTGATCGGGTTGCCTCCCACGATCGAAGAGGTCGATGCCTTTCTGGCGGATGCGTCGCCGGACGCCTACGAGAAACAGGTCGAGCGGTTGCTCAAGTCGCCGCACTACGGCGAGCGTTGGGGCCGGCATTGGCTCGACGCGGCGCGGTATGCGGACTCGGACGGTTTTGAAAAGGACAAGTCGCGGCAGGTGGCGTTCTATCGCGACTACGTCATCAACGCGCTGAATCGCGACCTGCCGTACAACCAGTTCGTGATCGAACAACTTGCGGGCGACCTGTTGCCTCAACCGACTCAGGACCAGATCGTCGCGACCGGCTTCCTGCGGAACTCGATGCTGAACGAAGAGGGGGGCGTGGACCCCGAGCAGTTTCGGATGGACGCGATGTTCGATCGGATGGACGCCGTCGGCAAGACGTTTCTCGGTCTGACGATTCAGTGTGCGCAATGCCACACGCACAAGTACGACCCGATCACGCACGAGGAGTATTATCGTCTGTTCGCGTTCCTCAACAACGACCACGAGGCGCAGCGCGTCGTCTACTCGGTCGAGGAGCAGGTGAAGATCGCCGAACTGCGGCGCGAGATGGCGGCCATCGAGAGCGGACTCCAGCAGACGTCCGACTGGCGTGAGAAGCTGGCGGCGTGGGAAAAAGTAGCCGTCACGCTCCGCGTGACGAAATCCGATGAGCAGACCGAGCCGCAACAACCATCAAACGCTTCATCTCAGAAGGACGCCAACTCGTCATCGGCAAACGTCACGCGGAGCGTGACGGCTACGGGAAGCGACTGGCACATCCTGCAACTCGAAAACGCAGGGGACAACGGGCAGCGGTACATCGACATGGGCGACGGTTCGATCCTCGCGCAGGGTTACGCGCCGACGAAGTATTCAACGAGTCTGCGCGGAGAGACCGACGTGCAGACCATCACCGGCTTCCGGCTGGAGCTGCTCAACGATCCGAACCTGCCGTGCAACGGACCGGGTCGCTCGTTCATGGGGACGTGCGCGCTGACCGAGTTCACCGTCGAAATCGAACCGGTGAAAGAAATCGAAGGCCAACCCAAGCCCGGCACGCGCGAAAAACTCAAATTCGTGAAGGTCACGGCGGACTACTCGAACCCCGAACGGGATCTCGAACCGAATTTCCACGACAAGACCGACAAGAAGCGCGTCACCGGGTCGGTCGAGTACGCCATTGACGGCAAGGACGAGACGGCGTGGGGCATCGACCGGGGACCGGGTCGGCGCAATCAGCCGCGCAACGCGGTCTTCGTCCCCGAGAAGCCGTTCGGTTACGAAGGGGGAACGCGGCTGCACATCAATCTCAAACAGATGCACGGCGGGTGGAACAGCGACGACAACATGAACAACAACCTCGGCCGCTTCCGCCTCTCGGTGACCACGGCCGTGAACCCCGAGGCCGATCCCGTACCGAAGCACGTGCGCGAGATTCTCACCATTCCGCGTGACAAGCGGTCACCTGAGCAGACCGCGGCTGTCTTCTCGCACTGGCGGACCACGGTTCCCGAATGGAGGGAAGCCAATGACAAGATCGAGTCGCTCTGGCAGCAATGGCCGAAGGGATCGACGACGCTGACACTGATGGCCCGCTCCGATCCTCGCGACACGCGGCTGCTGATTCGCGGCGACTTCCTCAAACCGGACAAACCCGTCACTCCGGGCGTGCCCGCGTTTTTGGATTTCGATCAGGCTGAGGGGTCAGGGCCGAGGGGCGAGGGACAGAAGGGACGGCAGGGACCAAAGGGCAGTACTGACGATTCATCTTCGTCTTCCCTCTTGCCCCTCAGCTCTCAGCCCTCAGCCAGTCGCATCACTCTGGCTCAGTGGATCACCGACCGGCGTCATCCGACGACGGCGCGCGTCCAGGTGAATCGCACCTGGCAGGCGTACTTCGGCACGGGGATCGTCGCGACCAGCGAAGACCTCGGCACGCAGAGCGACCCGCCCACTCATCCCGAATTACTCGACTGGCTGTCGGTCGAGTTCATGGAGCGCGGCTGGAGCCTCAAGCGCCTGCATCGCCTGATCGTGACGAGCGCCACGTACCGGCAGTCGAGTCGCGTGACACCAGCCTCATACGAACAGGACCAGTACAACCGCTGGCTGGCCCGCGCGCCGCGTCTGCGCGTCGAGGGTGAGATCGTCCGCGACATCGCTCTCGCGGCGAGCGGTCTCTTGAATCCGAAGGTCGGCGGGGCCAGCGTCTTCTCTCCCGCCCCCGCCTTCCTGTTCGTGCCGCCGGCCAGTTACGGTCCGTTTGTGTGGAACGACGAGACCGGCTCCGAACGCTATCGCCGCGCGATCTACACCTTCCGCAGACGCTCGACGCCGTACCCGATGCTCACCAACTTCGACGCCCCGAACGGAGATTTTTCCTGCGTCAGGCGCACTCGCTCGAACACGCCGCTTCAGGCGCTGACGACTCTCAACGAAACGATCTTCCTCGAATGTGCCCGCAACCTCGCGCTGCTCACGCTGAAAGAGGGAGGCGTGGACGATGCCGCCCGCCTGACGTGGGCCTTTCGCCGCTGCGTCTCCCGCCCGCCGAGCGACCACGAACGGGACGTGCTGCTCAAACTGCTCGTGCAGCAAACGGCAAAGTTCTCGTCGCCCGAGGCCAAACCGTGGGAACTGGCCGCCAACGATCCGGCCAATCCGCCGGCCTTGCCCACCGGCGCGACCCCGGCTCAGGCAGCGGCCTGGACGGCGGTCGCGCGTGTGCTGCTGAATCTCGACGAGACCGTGACGAAGGAGTGACGAACTGAGAAAGGCCAGCCGTGATCCCTCCCTTTGATGAGCGGGGCTATCTGCCACCCGGAATTCATCCGGCCACACTTCCGGAGATTGCAGACCAATTGGGTGGTCCGTCAGAATTGAGGCGGGTTCAGATGGAATCGGTGCGATGGCTGGTCGATCTGGCACAACGAGTTGGCGTGGTGCGACTGGTCATCAACGGGAGTTTCACGACCGATGCCTGGGAACCGAACGACATTGACTGTGTGCTTTTGGCTGCCGACGATTTTCCGCGCGACATTGCCGCGTTGACTGAATTGGAGAATGGGTTGCCGTTTCTCGACGTTCAACTCGTGGACCGAGTCGCCTTCAATCACATGACCGAACGATTCTTCGCCACGGATCGGGATGAGCAGCCGAAGGGCATGGTGGAGGTGTTGCTATGACGATTCAAAATGAGCATGAACTAAACACCACGCGCCGGAAGCTGGCCGCATTGGAACAACAACTCATCGAAGCCAAAGACCGTCTCGATACGGGAACACCGCTGTCCGAATGGACCCTGCGTTCACTGCGAAAGCTCATCCAACAATTGCGGGAAGAGATCCTTCGTTTTGAGTCCCGCGCGGCAGATGCCCTGCGCCACTGACGTCCCCTGCTTCCATGCCGACTCCAATACCATCACGACAGTTCGACCTTCTCCGCCCTTTTTCAGCCGGACCTTCACCTCATGACGATCGAACTGAACTGTCCCGAGTGCGGGAAGGCTTACAAGCTGCCCGATGGTCTCGCCGGGAAGAAGGCCCGCTGCAAGGCGTGCAACGCGGTGATGTCCGTGCCGAAGCGGGACGACGTCGATGACTTCGCCGACCTGGCGGATGACGACGTCGAGGACTACGACGCGGCACCGCCCCCGCGGCGACGATCAACTCGGTCGAGTCGCGATGAGGACGACCCGACTCCGAGGAAGAAGACGGGTAAGAAGAGCAGGAAGTCGGGTGGCAAGTCGGTGCTCGCGTCGCCGTGGCTCTGGATCGGCGTGATCGGTGGCGGGGGCCTGCTGTGCATCGTGATCTGCTGCGGGATGATCCCCGGCATGATGCAGCGCGAGTTGATGAAGCAGGCGGGCGTCGATCCTTCGACACAGGTGCCACTCGGTTCACCCGATTCGCTCTTCCCCGTCAGACAGATTCCCGTGCCGCCGTTTCCCGACTTGGGGGTGCCGCAAGTGTTGCAGCCATCGGGCGTGCGCGTCTACTTCTTTCAAATGCCGAAGCTGCGCGGAGCCACTCCCGGCCACAGCATGGGGATGCGCGTCTACCTGCCGCCGGGCGATGCGGCTCGGCAGTCGATCCCGTGTGTGCTGGTCGCTCCCGCCGGAACCCCGTTGATCCACGGCAACGACATGGACGCCGACGACTATCACAAGGAGACGCTCCCATACGCCGAGGCTGGGATGGCGGTCGTCTTCTATTCGATTGACGGCCCCGTTACGGGAGGCGACAACGCGCAGGATTCCGAGATCGCCGTCGCCTATCACCAGTTCCGGGCGGCTCATGCGGGCGTGGTCAACGGTCGTAATGCCCTGGAGTTTGCCCTGGCCAAGCTCCCGCAGGTCGATCCGATACGAATCTACTCGGCGGGACACAGTTCGGCGGGAACGTTATCGCTGTTGCTGGCCGCTCACGAACCGCGGCTCGCCGGCTGCGTCGCCTTCGCCCCGTGTACCGACGTCGAACTGCGACAGGGCGACATCGCCAACAACCCCGCGGCGAGGCTGCTGTTCACCGACATCAAGAACTTCCTCAAACAGAGTTCCCCGAAGACTCACGCGGCAAAGATCGGCTGCCCGGTCTTCCTGTTCCACGCTCAGGACGACAGCAACGTCCCCGTCAGCGAATCCCAAACCTTTGCGCAGCAACTTCAAGCCGCGGGCAAGAAGGCGGAGTTGAAACTCGTCCCCACCGGCAACCATTACGACTCGATGGTCAACGAGGGCGTCCCCGCCGCCGTGACGTGGCTGAAGGGACTGGCGGTAGCGACACCGACGGGGATACCATCCGCGCCACAGTGAGTTCACCTCATGACGCAGCGCGTTCCAGCATCGAGTCTTCGAAGCAAGGTCTATTTCCGTGTCGAATTACCGGAAGGAATGACATTGAACAGTTTGATGCCCCACGGTCCCAAGGTCCGAAAATGGACTCCGACTCCGGAAATGGCAGAGATGTTGCGCGTCAACAAGACCACCAAGGAATGGTTGTCTCGGGCAACAGCAGAGGAACTGGCACCTTATGCGGGTCAATGGATTGCGGCGCGAGGAAACCGGGTTCTGGCGTCTGCCGTCACCCGGGAGGAAATTGAATCGTTGATCTCCGCCGAGGATCGGTCCACCGTCATCGTTCACAAGATCGAAAACAGGTGGATGATTCGATGAGCAGCTTCTCAATCCCCTGGGCGGTCGTCACAACAACGGAAGGTTTGGCAACGGACATCGTGCCGGTGCTGTATCTGGTGTTCTTCGGCAACGATGACAATCCGATTGAGGAGCCGTTTGTGATCGACAGCGGTGCCGATATCAGCATGGCACCGCGAAGTCTCGCGGATCGGCTCGGCCTCGATTGGACCGAGGGGAGACCAATTGCATTGCACGGTGTCTCGTCCAAACCGGAATGCACGGTGCAGGCGCGCATCCTCGACGTTGAAGTTCTCGTACCCGAAGCCGAATGCAGTCTCGAAATCCCGATTTGCTTTGCGGATGGCGAAGCGTCATGCCTGTTGGGACGACTCGGCTTCTTCGACGCCTTTCGGATTGAGTTCAACAAATCAAGACAAACGACAACTCTGGAACTGCTGCTCTGATCGCGGAGACGACACATGTCCTTCCATGCTTCGACATCCCCTTCGACGTTCGCTCACGACATCACGCGCCGTTGGTTCTTCCGGGACTGTGGCGTCGGATTGGGGTCGGCCGCGTTGTACTCGCTGCTTCAGCAGGAGGCCGCTCGTGGGGCAAACGGCTCGTCGAATGCGCTGGCTGCGCGGACGAGTCACTTCGTGCCGAAGGCCAAGCGGGTGATCTATCTGTTCATGGCGGGAGCACCCTCGCACCTCGAACTGTTTGACAACAAGCCGGAACTCGCCAAGTGGGACGGCAAGCTGCCGCCGGCCGAGTTGCTGAAGGGCTACCGCGCGGCGTTCATCAACCCGAACTCGAAGTTGCTCGGGCCGAAGTTCAAGTTTGCCAAGCATGGCGAGAGCGGGGCCGAGCTGTCCGAGTTGCTGCCGCACCTCGCCACCGTCGCCGATGACATCGCGATCGTGAAGTCGATGGCGACCGATGCGTTCAACCATGCACCGGGCCAGATCATGATGAACACCGGGGCACAGCAGTTTGGCCGACCGAGCCTCGGCGCGTGGTCGATGTACGGGCTCGGCAGCGAATCGCAGGATCTGCCCGGATTTGTCGTGTTCAGTTCGGGCAAGAAGGGGCCGAGCGGTGGATCGTCCAACTGGGGCTGCGGTTTTCTGCCGACCACGAACAGCGGTGTGCTGTTCCGTTCGGGGGCCGAGCCGGTGTTGTTCCTGTCGAACCCGCGCGGCGTCGATGAGCAGCTTCAGCGCGACTCGCTCGATTCGCTCCGGCAGTTGAACGAGCTGCGACTCGGAGCGACCGGCGATCCCGAGATCGCCGCGCGGATCAGTTCGTTCGAGATGGCCTACCGCATGCAGGCGAGCGCCCCCGATCTGATGGACCTCACGAAGGAAACGAAGGAGACGCTCGCGATGTACGGCGCAGAGCCGGGCAAGTCGTCGTTCGCGAACAATTGTCTGCTGGCCCGCCGCATGGTCGAGCGCGGTGTCCGTTTCGTGCAGCTCTTTCATGAGGCCTGGGACCAGCACGGCAATCTCGTGAACGACCTCAAGAAGAACTGCGCCGACACCGACCAGCCGACCGCCGCGTTACTGAAAGACCTCAAACAGCGCGGCCTCCTGGAGGACACGCTGGTCATCTGGGGTGGCGAGTTCGGCCGCACGCCGATGGTGCAGGGAGGCAACGACGGCCGCGATCATCATCCCAACGCCTTCTCGATGTGGCTGGCGGGTGGCGGGATCAAGCCGGGCACCACGCTCGGTGAGTCCGACGAATTCGGCTTCAACGCGACGACCGATCGAGTCCACGTCCACGACCTGCACGCCACGATTCTGCACCTGCTCGGCTTCGACCACACCAAGTTGACCTTCCGCTTCCAGGGCCGCGACTTCCGCCTGACCGACGTCCACGGCAACGTCGTGACGAAATTGCTGACGTAGGGCGCGAGACAGTCGCGCATGCTTGTCGTCTTATTGTCCCCTCGCCCCTCGCCTTGGAGGGGAGAGGGCTAGGGTGAGGGGTTCTTCTCTTTGCGGCTCACCCCTCACCCTCTCCCCGCAGAGCCGGGGCGAGGGGACAAGAGAAGCACCGTCGAGTTGACGTTGCGTGGTCGCCGCCTTACCAATGGCGGCTAGACGTGCTGCCGGATCTGGCGGCCGAACAGCACCCCTCCTGAGGAAGCATCATGAGACGAGTCGGATCTTGGTCGAAGTTGGTCGTGGCGGTGATGAGCCTGTTGGGCGCGAGTGGTCTCGCGCGGGCCGAGGTCAAGTTGCCGAAGGTCATTGCGAGCCACATGGTCTTGCAACAGAAGTTGCCGCTGCCGATTTGGGGCACGGCCGACGCGGGCGAGGAAGTGACGGTCTCGATTGGCGACAACAAGGCTTCGACGAAAGCGGGCGCGGACGGCAAGTGGTCGGTCAAACTGAAGGAGATGACGGCCGGGGGTGGCCCCGTCGAACTCGTCGTCAAAGGGAAGAACGAGATCAAGCTGACCGACATCCTGATCGGCGAAGTCTGGGTGGCGTCGGGACAGTCGAACATGGAATGGCCAGTCTCGGCCTCGAACAATCCAAAAGAGGAGATCGAGGCGGCGAAGTACCCGAACATCCGCCTGTTCCACGTCAGGAAGACTCCCGCCGTCACGCCGCAGGATGAAGTGGTGCTCGACCGCGAATGGTCCGAGTGCTCGCCCGCGACGATCGGCAACTTCTCGGCCGTGGCGTACTTCTTCGGACGGCACATTCACAAGGAATTGAACGTGCCGGTCGGGTTGATCAACACCTCGTGGGGCGGGACGGCCATCGAGCCGTGGACGCCGATCGTCGGGTTCGAGTCGGTCGAATCGCTCAAGTCGATCGCCGAGCAGGTGAAGGCGCAACAGGCCAAGCCGGAGGGAGTCAAGCCGAGCGCCGGCGGTGCAATGCATCTCTACAACGGCATGGTGCATGGCGTCCAACCGTTCGGCATTCGCGGTGCCTTGTGGTATCAGGGCGAATCGAACCGAGGCCAGGGCGTGGCCTATGAACAAAGAATGCACGCTCTCATCAATGGCTGGCGGACGGTGTGGAATCAGGGAGACTTCCCGTTCCTGTTCGTCCAGCTCGCTCCGTACAAGTACGGTCCGACCGATCCGAATTTCCTGCTGCCCCAGATCTGGGAGGCTCAGACCAAGACACTCGCCATGAAAAACACCGGCATGGCGGTCACGACCGACATCACTCACCTGACCGACATCCATCCGAAGAACAAGCAGGATGTCGGCAAGCGACTGGCGCTGTGGGCGCTGGCCAAGACCTACGGCAAGGAGGGACTGGTCTATTCGGGTCCGCTCTACAAGTCGATGAAGGTCGAGGGGAACAAGGTCCGCATCGAGTTCGATCATGTCGGCGGCGGCCTGAAGTCTCGCGACGGCAAGCCGCTGTCGTGGTTCACGATTGCCGGCAAAGAGGGCGACTTCGTCGAAGCCACGGCGACGATCGACGGCAAGTCGGTCGTCGTGTCGAGTGACAAGATCGCCGAACCGGCCGCCGTCCGCTTCGGTTGGGATCAGTTGGCGGAACCAAACCTCATGAACGCCGAAGCGCTCCCCGCCGGACCGTTCCGCACATCGCGCTGAATTGATGGAAAGAAAAGTGACCCGGACGTTCAGAACGTCCGGGTCACTGCGCTGTCACGTTCGCACCGAGCACCTCGGCGTAGACCTCGCGGACGCGTTGTGTCATGAACTGGTGACGGAATTGATCGGTGAAGCGGGCGCGGCCGGTTGCACCGAGACGCTGCCTCAGCACAGGATCGTTCGCGAGTTCGCAGAGGGCGTTCGACAACTCGCCGATCGACTGAGCGGGCAGCAGGTAGCCAGTCTCGTTCGGGATCACAACCTCTCTCGCGCCGTCGATGTCGTAGCTGACGACCGGCTTTCCCGCGATCAGGCCCTGTGGCAGGACGCGGGCCAGTCCTTCCCAGACGCTGGTGTGGACGACGATGTCCATCGCGTGGATCAGTTCGGGCACCTGACTCGGCGGGACGAGGCCCGCGAACACGAAGAAGTCTCGCAAACCGGCGGCCTGCAACTCCGCTTCAAACTGCGGCCGCAGGATGCCGTCGCCGACGAACAGAAAGCGGACGTTAGGACATCGCTCGACGACGGACTTCGCCGCGCGGACGATGAACTCGTGCCCTTTGAGCGCAAACAGTCGGGCCACCTTGCCGATGACGATGTGTTCGGGAAGCAGCCCCAACTCGCGACGGACGTCCTGCAGCGGTCGGGGCGGCGTGAGAAACGGCTCGACATCGAAGCCGCTGTAAACCGTCACGAACTTGTCGCGCGGGGCGATCCCCGCCGCGACGTACTGCTCGGTCATCGCATCGCAGACCGAGATGAACTTGTCGGTTCGCCTCGCCGCCCAGCGTTCGAGCCGCTGATAGACGCGATGTGCCAGCCAGCTCTGTCCGTAATGAAACGACGCACCGTGGATCGTGTGAACGCACGGCAGTCGCAGTTTCGCGGCGACGGCCCGGCCGATGATCCCCGCCTTGGACGAGTGCGTGTGCAGCAAATCCGGCTTGATCTCACGCAGCAGACGAATCAGCTCGCGATACGTCCGCCAGTCGTGCCACGGACGAATGGCCCGCCGCGACGAGTCAATGATCCGCAAATCCAGCCCGCCGCGCCGCGCCCGTTCCTCCAGCGACCCCTCCGGCCCCAACCCCGGCCCCGTGATGAGCGTCACCTTGTCGCCGAACAGGTGGTGCTGATCCTCGACGGTCAGCAGCGTATTCTCCTGCGCCCCGCCAACGATCAGCCGTGTGATGTAATGGACGACGTGCATGGGGAAGAAGGAGGCCGGAATGAGGAGACGGGAGGAAGACGGTGAGATTCCCTGTAGTCGATCAGTCGTCTCGTTTCGGCAAACGCTCCAGTTGCTCCACGTCAGCGAGGTCTTGTGTCCGACCGGTGGATCGTTTGGAGGCGATCAGGTTGGTGATGTCGATGACGTTCACAGGAACGTCATCGAAATGGGCCACGATGCGCGACGCGAAGCACTTGCGAAACGACAATCTGGCCAATCCAACCAGCAGATCGATCCGCAACGGCGGATGTCCCAACTGAATGATCTGATTTGGTTTTGTGAAATCGTCCTCGGTGAGCCGCAAGGACGCGAAGCCGAATTCGTTCAACACGGCGACCATCCGTCGCGCATTGGCCTTGGAAACATCCAGCCAGATATCAAGATCATTCGTGTACCTTGGGTGACCGTAATACGCGACGGCGTACCCGCCAATGACCAGATACCGAACTTGGAACGAGTTCAACAATTGAACAAACTCTTTGAAGTCGGGGCTGAACATCGTACTTCCACCGAATGTACTCTTGGCGAATCTCTTCGAGCGCTGCAAGGCGAGCTTCGGGCGGTTGGCTCAACCAGTAGGCGACATCGTTCGTCGGCTGGTCGAGCCGCGTCTTGGTCACCACCATTGCCATCTGTCGAACGCGCGTCATGGTCGTCTTTCGGATTGGACACAATCAAAACGGTTGTCTTGCGTTGGCCACAACCTTCGCGTGGCAAGTCGCCGCAGCACTATAATCGGTCGCGGCCCCTTTGGCACTTTGTCGCATCTGTCGAGGAATTGGTCATGCCGACCGCGCCGTTCACTCACCGCAACCTCCCGCCGCTCGCGGGTCTCTGTTCGTTTGAGGAGGCTCAGCGGACGGCGCTGCCCGTGGAGGAGTGCGTGGGCTGGATGAAGCGGCTGCATTACGTGTTCGTCCGGTTGCACGAGCTGCTCACCGCGCGGATCACGGCCGAGCCGGTCTATGAACTGAAGACGGCTTTCAGCCTGCATGCCTATTTGTGTGCCGAACATGCTTCGGCGTATCGGCAGCGGGTGAGCGAATTGCGCGAACCGCCGCTCGGCCTGGACGTCGTGCCGCATCAGGCGCTGAAGTTGCTGTGTGACGAAGTCCTCTGTGCGCCGAGTCACGTCGAACTGGTGGTCGGCATTTACGAGGTGATCGTTCCCGCGCTGATCGATTCGCTCGAACAGTACCGGGCGACGACGAACCTGCTGGCGGACGCACCTTCTGTCCGCGTGAATCGATTCTGCCTGCTGGAGCTGGAGGACATGCGAGCCTTCGGTCAGCAGGCGGCCGCGTGTCTGGTCGATGACGCCGCGCGCGAACGGCTCGCGCCGTGGGTCGCGTTGTTACGAGGGTGTGTGGCGAGCGCGGAACTCGGAGCGCGGAGTGCGGAGCGGGAAGAGCGTAGGGCGGACGGCTCATCTTCTTGCTCCGCACTCCGCGCTCCGAGTTCCGCGCTTCTCCCCCACTTCTCTGCCACGCCGTTCCGTTACGACCCGGTCCCGCAGCGCGACTCCCGCTTCACCGATTCGTACAACGCGGGGGTCAATCCGGAGGCGTTTCTGTACGACGACCGCTTCGCCGCGCGGGACAAGGTGTTGATGATGTTCTACAAACGGCTGCGCGAGATCGACGTCCCCGAGATGATGGCCAGCATCATTCACCAGACGCCGGGAAAGCCGTGGAAGTTCTATCGCGACATGTCGCGGCAACTGTGGGATGAGGCCCGTCACGCGATGCTCGGCGAGGTCGGGTTCGTCCACCTGGGGATCGACTGGTCGCAGATTCCGATCAACTTCACGTGGTCGCTGAACCTGAACACGCAGCTCACGCCGCAGGAGCGACACGCGGTGCTGTTCTTCATCGAGCAGGGCCTGATGCCGCGCTCGGGCAAGCGGTACGAGTGGGAAGTCGGCCAGGCCTCGGGCGTGCCGCTGTCGGCCCTGTTCCAGGACTTCGACTGGGCCGACGAGGTCTTGCACTCGCAGATCGGCCGCGAGTGGTACGTGAAGGATTATGGAGACCTCAACGCCGCGCTGGCTTATGGCGACCGCTGCTGGTCCAAAGTTCTCAGCCACTGGCGGACGTATCTCGATCGGGGCTTGACCGAACACCGCAACTGGTGGCCCGACATCTACCGAGCCGCCTGCCAGCACTGGGGCGTCACCCCCGATCCCGCTGCGCTGGCGTTCGACACCACCTACGAAACGATCCGTGCCGACCTGGCCGACATCTCCGCCTCGGGGTGAGAACGGACTGAGGCCCAAGAGCCGGGCTGCTAGTTCGCGAGTCACGTGCGGGCGGGTGGCCATGTACCGATTGAAGTCCTCCGATTTCGCAACTGCTCCCGGCCAACCTGCTGAAAAGAACTTAACACGTGCGGCCAACAGGTGAGTGTTCCGGTGAAGGGACTGTTTGGCTGTCCGTTTATTTCGACTTTCGACGAGCCTTGACCTTGTCCAAATCAGAGTAACACACCTCATAGACCGCCGGTGCGTAAAAGGTTTTCGGAGTGACGTCCGCCAGTTCGCAGAGAATGCCGACATTCACGAGCTTGGACAGGTCGCTCTTGGCCGTGTTGTATTGAACGTCCAATCGCCGCTGGATGTCCGCCACCTTCACGAAAGGAGATTCAAACACGGCCGCCACAATCTGGCTCAACCGCACCGATCCGCCAGAGGCGTCAAGCTTGCGTGCAAAGTCCCGCTGCACTTCGAGCAGCTTCGAACAACGGTCAATCGAATCCCGGGCTTGAGCGATTGCGCCGCGCAAACAGAACTCAACCCAGCCGCGCCACCGGCCCACCGTACTGATCTCGAACAATCCGGTCATGTACTCCGTTCGGTGACGTTCGAAGTAGTCGCTCAAGTACAGCCACGGTTTGGTGAAACCGCAGCGTTCCTTCAGCATCAGCGACAACAACAACCGCCCCACGCGACCGTTACCGTCTTGAAACGGGTGAATGGCCTCGAACTGGTAATGAACCAGAAAACAATCGACGAGCGGATCAAACGGTGATTTCTTGTTGTGCATGGCTCGTTCGAGTTCGTCGAGACACGGGGGCACCATCTCCGGCGGGGGTGGGATGAAGCGTCGCGATGTGCCGATGGCGACTTGGATGCGGCGAAACCGGCCTGGCGATCGCTCTTCTCCCCGCACACCGTTCATGAGTGTGGCGTGCAACTGCTGAATCAGCCGTTTGGACAGCGGCAGGTCGGAGTTCATGCCCTGGTACAGGGCGCGTCGGTAGTTGGAGACCTCGCGCCACTCGTTGCGTTCATCCGATTCCAACTCCGCGTCACCGGGGTCAGCATCGAAGAGCAGCAG
>JANODP010000041.1:0-18088 GCA_031412755.1 Schlesneria sp.
CGATGATCGGAAGCAACGTGGTCGGCCAATTTTGAAATTTGAACGCCCGACCCCAGAACACTGTTCGCGGCACCGATCACATGTGGATCGCGCGGCCATCCACGGCGAAAGCTGCTTCCTTGATGACTTCGGCCAGCGTGGGGTGCGCGTGTGAGGTGCGGGCGATGTCCTCGCTGCTGGCTCCAAACTCGATGGCGGCGGCGGCTTCCGCGATCAGATCGCCGGCGCGCGGTCCGATGATGTGAACGCCGAGGACTCGATCAGTCTCCTTATGCGCGAGCATCTTCACGCGCCCATCCGTCTGGCCGAGAGCCTTCGCTCGCCCGTTGGCCAGGAAGGGGAAGACTCCCTTGCGATAGGGAATGCCCGAGTCATTGAGCTGTTCTTCCGTTTTGCCGACGCTGGCAATTTCGGGATCGGTGTAGACGACGCCGGGGATCGCGTCGTAGTTGACGTGACACGGCTTGCCCGCCAATCCTTCGGCGCAGGCCACTCCCTCTTCCTCGGCCTTGTGGGCGAGCATCGGACCGGGGATGGCATCGCCAATCGCGTAGATGCCGGGGATCGAGGTTTGAAAGTCTCGATCGACGACGACGAAGCCGCGTTGGTTGCGGGCGACATTGAGCTTCTCCAAACCGAGGTCGTCCGTGTTCGGAATGCGACCGACGGCGAGCAACACGCGGTCACACTCGATCGACGGCTGTCCATCGCACTCGACAACGCAGCGACCGTTCGTCACGCGGGCGCCCGTCACGCGCATGCCGAGCCGAAACTCCAGCCCCTGCTTCGTGAAGATCTTTTGCGCCTCGGTCGCGATCTCGGTGTCCATGCCGGGCAGGATGCGCGGCAGGTATTCGAGTACCGTGACCTTCGAGCCCAGCCTCGCCCAGACGCAGCCCAGTTCCAAGCCAATCACGCCCGCGCCGATCACGACCAGGTGGCCCGGCACGCCCGGATATTTGAGCGCTTCGGTGCTGGTGCCGATCAGGTCGTCATCGACCTCGACCCCCTTGAGCGGCGCGGAGCGGCTGCCGGTGGCGATCAGGATGTTTTTGGCCGTGAGTTCCTGTGGCTGCGCGCCGTCCACGGCGACTCGGCCGGGAGCCACAATGCGGCCGTGACCGGTGTACCGCGTGATCTTATTCTTGCGGAAGAGGCCCTCGATCCCCTTGCAGAGCGACGAGACGATCGAGTCCTTCCGTTTCATCATGCCGGGCAGATCGAGCTGCACGCCATCGACCTTCACGCCGTACTCGCCGAGGTGCTCGCTGGCCAGCCGGTAGAGTTCGCTCGATTCGAGCAGGGCCTTGCTGGGGATGCACCCGACCCGCAGACACGTTCCGCCGAGAGCCCCCTCCTGTTCGACGCAGGCCACGTTCAGGCCCAGTTGTGCGGCGCGAATGGCCGCGACATATCCGCCCGGCCCCGCACCAATGACGATCAAATCGTGTTCAGACATCTTGAGGCTTCTTCCGTAGCGTGCGCGTCAGTTCTTCTCGATCAGGACCGTGACCCAACCCGAAGTGTGGCCAAACTTGTTGGTCCCGCCGAAGCTCGTCATCTGCACGACCCTCCAACCGTCGTGGAGATACTCCGGCAGGCACTCTTCAATGATGCCGTGCTTTTCGCTGCCACTGCGACCCAGCAACGTCCCCTGGTCGTAGCTGGCGTTGTCGAGGTAGACGGTGATCAGCTTTTGCATCATCGGCTTTCATTCAAAAAGCCCGGTGTGTTGAGCAACCGGGCTTCGACGGAATTCAATCGGAGCGAACCGCCCGATCACACATCGAGCAGCAGCCGAACCGGGTTTTCGATGCAGTCTTTGATCCGCTTCAGGAACGTCACCGCTTCTCGTCCGTCCACGATCCGGTGATCGTAGGTGAGGGCGACGTACATCATCGGACGGATCACCACCTGGCCGTCTCGCGCGACGGGGCGATCCTGGATGGCGTGCATGCCGAGAACCCCGCTCTGCGGGGGATTGACGATCGGCGTCGAGAGCAGCGAACCGTAGACGCCTCCGTTGGTGATCGTGAACGTCCCGCCGGTCAGCTCCTGCGGACTGAGCGTGCCACCCTGCGCCTTCTTCGCGAACTCGGTGATCGCCAGTTCGATTTCGGCAAATCCCATGCGTTCGGCGCTGCGCAGGACCGGGACGACGAGGCCCTTGCCGCCGCCGATGGCGATGCCGATGTCGCAATAGTTGTGGTAGACGATCTCGGTCCCCTGAATCTCGGCATTGATGGCCGGGAACGCCTGCAGGGCATCGACGGTCGCCTTGACGAAGAACGACATGAATCCGAGCTTGATTCCGTACCGCTCGGTGAAGGCTTCCTGATGCTGCTTGCGCAGACTCATGATGGCCGACATGTCGACTTCGTTGAAGGTGGTGAGCAACGCGCCCGTGTGCTGCGCCTCGACCAGCCGCTGCGCGATTCGTTTGCGAATCGGACTCATCATCTGCCGCTTCTCGGATCGCTCTGCCGAAGTCTTGGCAATCACCATGCGCGGTGGCTCGGGCGGGGCCGGAGTTGGAGCCGGAGCCGGTTTGGCCACGACGGTGGTGGCCGCGGCAGCCGCCACGTGGCGCTGCACGTCTTCCTTGAGCAACCGCCCTCCGGGACCGGTGGCTTCGACTTGTGACGCGGCCACTCCATTCTCGGCCAGCGCGCGCGCCGCCGCCGGCATGACGCGCGTCTCGGCGACGGTGGCTGGCTTGGACGGAGCGGCGGGGGCCGCCGCCGGGCTCGCCGCGGCAACGGCCTTCTCATCAATCAGGGCAATGACTTCGCCGATGTCGGCCGAATCACCCGCCCCCTTCAGGAGCCTGGTGATGACCCCGCCGGAAGGCGAGGGAATCTTCTGCGTCGCCTTGTCGCTCTCGATTTCCACAAGGTCTTCATCGACAGCGATGGCGTCGCCGACCTTCTTGAACCAATCGACCAGCACGACCGTCGTGACAGAATCGCCGAAGCTGGGAACTTTCACTTCAACAGTCATGGAGTTTCTACATCCTCGGTTCGAGTATCACGTTCAAATGCAGCGCTGCCATTGGACTCGCAGACGTTCCCCGCAGGGCCGACAGGTCACTCCGACACGCCACTCAATGGGACCCGCCCGGCGATTTGTTCGAGGGGCCGATGGCCTTGGTCAGAATCTCATCCTGCTCCAGTTCGTGACTGGTGTGCGAGCCGGTTGCCGGGCTGGCGGAGGCGCGTCGCGAAATCCCTTCAAATGGATGGCGTCCAAACAGCGAACTTCCCCACATGACGCGCAGGAATCGCCAGGCACCCATGTTCTCGGGTTCTTCCTGCACCCACGTCACCCGCGTTCCGGAATCGTAAACCGACAACACCTCTTCCAACTGCTTTTCCGGGAGCGGGTACAACTGTTCGAGTCGGAGGATGGCGACATCCTGCCGTTTGAGTTCGTCACGTCGCTTGGCCAGATCGTAATAGACCTTGCCCGAGCAGAGCAGAATATCCCGGACATCTGCCGTCGCCGTCTGATTGACATCCGGCAGCACGCGTCGGAACGTACCGCTGGCGAGATCGGCGAGCGAGGAGAGCGGCATCTTGAGCAGCGACTTCGGAGTCATGACGATGAGCGGCTTGCGCCACTTGCGCAGCACCTGTCGACGGAGCAGGTGAAAGATTTGAGCGGGAGTCGTCGGATTCGCGATCTGGATGTTGTCTTCGGCGGCCAATTGCAGAAATCGTTCGAGCCGCGCACTGGAATGCTCGGGACCGTTACCCTCAAAACCGTGCGGCAGCAGCATGACGATGCCACTGAGGCGGTTCCACTTGTCCTCGGCACTGACGATGAACTGGTCGATGATGACCTGGGCGACGTTCACGAAATCGCCGAACTGAGCCTCCCAGCAGACGAGTCCGTCCGGAGTGTCCAAACTGTAACCGTACTCGTACCCCAGCACCCCGGCTTCCGAGAGGCAACTGTTGAGGATCTCAATCGGGCCCTGATCGGGAGACAGGTGTTTGATCGGCATGTAGGTCTTGCCGGTGGCGGCATCGTGCAGGACGGCATGTCGATGATTGAACGTGCCGCGTTCCACATCCTGCCCGTGCAACCGAACCCGGTGGCCTTCCAGGCTGAGCGTGGCCAGGGCGAGCGCCTCGCCGCAGCCCCAGTCGAGCAACTGCTGCCCGCTCGCCATCGCCCGTCGTTTTTGGAGCAGGCTTTCCCGCTTCGGATCGGGATTGAAGATCTTCGCGTGGGGAGTGAATCCCTCTGGAAATCGCGTCAGGGAATCGAGAGTCTCGGCCAGTTTTGCGGCGTCAACTCCGGTCTCGACCTCGGCCACGTCCGCCTCGCGACTGCCGACATAGCCCCGCCAAAGTCCCTGCAGCATGTCCCAGCGATGCTCGTACTCCGAACCTTTGGCGACTTCCAGTTCCGACTCCAACTGCTGGCGGTGGGCAAACTGCAACCGATCCGCCTCATCCTGCGTGATGCCACCATGCTTGAGCAATTGATCGAGGTAGCTCTGTCCCACCTTGGGGCTCGACCTGATCTTGGCATACATCAACGGCTGCGTGAACGCCGGCTCATCAGTTTCGTTGTGGCCGCGCAAGCGGTAGCAATACATGTCGATCACGACATCCCGGTGGAACTTTTGCCGGAAATCCATCGCGAGCCGCACGACTTGAGCCACCGCTTCCGGATCTTCTCCATTCACGTGGAAGATGGGAATCTGCAGCATCTTGGCCACGTCGCTGGCGTACGGAGTCGATCGCCCCTGGGACGGGCTGGTCGTGAAACCGATCTGATTGTTCACGATCACATGGATCGTGCCCCCGATGCGCGTCGCTTCCAGTTGATTGAGATTCAGCGACTCCTGAATGATCCCCTCACCGGCGAACGCGGCGTCGCCGTGGATCAACAGGCACATGACCTTGTCGCGGTTCGCATCTCCCTTGCGATCTTGCTTGGCACGAACTCGCCCCATCGCGACGGGATTCACGAACTCCAGATGGCTGGGGTTGAAGCAGAGTGACAGGTGGACCTTGCGACCGTCGCCCGAGTACCAGTCGTTGCTGTACCCGAGGTGGTACTTCACGTCACCGCGGCCCGTGTGCAGCTCGGGGTCGAGATCGGCAAACTCGCGGAAGATGGCGCGGGGAGCCTTGCCCATGATGCTTGCCAGGACATTCAGCCGGCCGCGGTGGGCCATCCCGAGGACCACCTCCTCAATGCCCTGATCGGCCGCCTTGTAGATCGCCAGTTCGAGCAGCGGGATGAGCGTCTCGGCCCCTTCCAACGAGAAGCTTTTTGCTCCCGAAAACTTCTTCAGGATGAACTCTTCAAACACGACCGCGTCGCTGAGCCGCTTGAGAATCCGCCGCTGTTCTTCGGGGGTCAGTTGCAGCCGATTCTCCGTCGATTCCATCTGGTGTTGAAGCCACTCGCGCACGGGCAGGTCGTCGATGTGCATGAACTGCGCGCCGATGGAACGGCAGTAGGTGTTGCGCAGCCATTCGAGAATCTCCCGCAACGTTCGCAGATTGGGGCCGCCGGCTCCCAACGTGGAAAACTGCTGGTCCATGTGATGGGCCGCGAACCCGCAGGCTTCCGGCTCCAGTTCGGGGACCCGCGCCCGGGGTTGATCGAGAGGATCGATGTCGGCCGCGTAATGTCCCATGCCGCGATAGTTACGAATCAGCCGGTCAACCCGCTCCTGCAAGATGGCGTAGTCGAGTTGCACCGGAGTGACCAGGCCGCCGTCGCCGACTTGTTGCGGGCGGAACAGGCTGTGGTCATCGACCACACCATCGGTGCCCGCCTGAGCTTCCAACTGGCGAAAATAGTCCCGCCAATCGGGGGAAACCAGTTCGGGCGACTTTTGATACTCGAGGTAGAGTGATTCGACGTACGACAGATTGGAGCTGTCTCCGGCTCCCGCGTTGCTGTGGCCCATGAGGGCTTGGCCTCCACTCGAACGAGTCGTCGAAACAGATCCGCGAACGGCCCGCGGCGCGAGCACCGTGTCAGAAGAGTTCATCGTGTTTGCTTCTGGTTCCGAGTCATGACCGCCGTCGCAGCCAGGTCCGATGCCTGACGACGGCCTCGTCCGACAGTCGATTCCATCATTGTCGTCGTGACGCGGGAGGAGTCCGGCGCGAAGCCGCCGACATTTCCGCAGGCCGCAGGCCGTGAATCTATCAGAGGTTGGCGACGATGAGGAGTTCGAACGCCGAGAAAAAAATGAGGGCCATCCGACTCAACGTTCGATCGAAACCAGTGGCCGTCAAGTCACCGTGGGCTCGGCTGGCAATTCAGCCGGCTGGCAATCCGTCTCACCAGCGGAGACGACGGACAGACAGCCTGCCAGCTCTCCGTCATATCATCTGGGATAGCGGTCACCGTGCGCGGGTCCGCCGGCGGGTTCGCCTAGCTGTTTCGAACTGGTCGGTGACAGGCACCGTCGGGGCGGACGACGAGGGAACTCGTCCCGCCCCGACGGTCCTCAATGAGGATTGGTCAGGTCACGTTGGTGAACAGACAGAACTCGGACGTGTTGCCGTTGGCGTCGGTGGCCGTGGCGACGATCTTGGTGCCGACGATGGCGGCACCGGCGGAGACCGTGGCCAGCTTCACGCCTGGAGCCAAGTAGAGGTCCGAGCCCAGGAATGTCTTCCCTTCCTGATTGGCCGCGTCGGCGATGTAGAACTCGATCCGCATCGGATAGGTCGAGTTGAGAATGGTCGACGGCACCGAGTAGGTGATGTCCAGGTTGGGTCCGTTCAGCACCACGCTGGTCAGCGCCGGGAAGTTCTGCAGATGATTCGGGCCTTGATCCGGATCGTCCACGTCGTTGGGGGTCAGTCCGTTGTCGTTCAGGTCGATCCCCAGGCCGCCGTTCGAGAAGATCGAGTTCCCCTGGATCGCATTGTTCGACGTCGCGGTGTCACTGCCAATCAACGTGACACCGTCCTGGGTGTTGAAGGCGATCGTGTTGCCGCTGCCAGCCGTGGTACCGCCGATGGAGTTGTCGCTGGAGTTCACGATCTGCACGCCGTGCTGGGAGTTGCCCAGGGCCGACGTCCCGTCCGCCTGCGTGCCGATCCGGTTGCCCTGCACCAGGGTCGCCGCGTTGACACCACCCTGAAGCTGCACGCCGTTCTGGTTGTTGCCGGAGATCAGGTTGCCCGCACCGGCCGCCGTGCCGCCGATCGTGTTGGCGGTCGCCTGAACCATCACGCCGTTGAGCGTGTTCCCCAGGTCGGCCGTCCCGTTCACATCGGTGCCAATGAAGTTGCCCTGGACCAGATTGAGCCTCACTCCAACACCCACTCCGCCGAAGCCGAGCAGATACACGCCGTGCTGGTTGTTGCCCGAGATGACGTTCCCCGCACCGGCCGCCGTTCCGCCGATGGTGTTCGAGGAAGCGATGGTGTCGAGCAGCACGCCGTTGAGGGTGTTCCCCAAGTCGGCGGTCCCGTTGATGTCGGTACCGATGAAGTTCCCCTGCACGACGTTGCCCGTTGCGCCGTCCTGCGAGAGGTACACACCCTGCTGCACGTTGCCCGAGATCACGTTGCGAGCGGACGCCGTCGTGCCGCCGACCGTGTTCGAGCCGGCATCGTAGAGCGTGATGCCGCTGAGCGAGTTGCCGATCGCGCCGGTCCCCGCCGCATTCGTGCCGATCAGGTTCGCCTTCACATCGTTGCCCGTGGCCGCGGAGCCCTGAATCGTGATGCCGAACCGGTCGTTGCCGGAGATCAGGTTCCCCGAACCCGCCAGTGTGGAACCGATGTCGTTGTTGGCCGAGGTCACCAGAATCCCGCTGAGCATGTTGCCCAGATCGGCCGTCCCGGCGAGATTCGTCCCGATGTAATTGCCCAGCACCGAATTGTCAGACGAGCCGCTGCCCGTCAGATTGACGCCGTTGGCATTGTTGCCCGAGATGATGTTCCTCGTGAGAGCCGTGGTGCCGCCGATCAGGTTGCCGCTGGAGTTCAAGACCTGGACGCCGTCGAGCGTGTTCCCCAAGTCGGCGGTCCCGTTCGCACTCGTCCCGATCAGATTGCCCTGCACATTGTTCGCGACGTTGCTGCCTCCCTGGATCAGCACACCGTGCTGCACGTTGCCGGAGATCAGGTTCCCCGCGCCGGCCACCGTGCCGCCAATCGTGTTGCCGGTCGCGTTGACCTGCACACCGCTCAGCGAGTTGCCGATCGCCGCCGTCCCGTTCACGTCCGTGCCGATGTAATTCCCCTGCACGTTGTTGTTCGTCGTCGTGCCGAAGGTCTGCAGACGCACACCGTACCCGTTGTTGCCCGAGATGATGTTCCGCGCCGCGACCGTCGTCCCGCCGATCGTATTCGACGCCGCGCCGCCGTCGATCTGCACGCCGCTCTGCGTGTTGCCCAGATCGGCGGTCCCGTTGATATCGGTTCCGATGTAGTTCCCCTGGACCAGATTGCTCGTCACGGCCGCCGTCGTCAGATGCACGCCGTGCTGGTCGTTCCCGGAGATGATGTTTCTCGCTCCCGCCGCCGTCCCGCCGATCGTGTTCGAGGCGGACAGGATCAGCACACCGCTGAGCGTGTTCCCCAGATCGCCGGTCCCCGCGAGATTCGTCCCGATCAGGTTCCCCTCGACCACGTTGCCCGTCGAGGCCGCGTCGATCGAGACACCGTACCGGGTGTTGCCCGAAATCAAATTCCGATCGGCCGCCGTCAGCCCGCCGATGGTGTTGTTGTCGGAGTTGACGATCTGCACGCCGTCGCCGGCATTCCCCAGGTCGGCCGTCCCCGCCGTGTTCGTCCCGATCAGGTTGCCCACGACGATGTTGCTGTTGCCGTTGACGAGCCGGATTCCCGCCCCGCCAAACCGGTTGATTGCCAATCCCTTCACCGTGCTGCCACCCGTCTTGATCTTCAACCCGAGCGCTCCCGCCCCGGCGTTCGTGCCGTCCAGTTCGATCAACGGCGTGACGCTCACTCCCTGCGTCGTTCCGTCGATGATCACCGTGTCGGTCACGTCGGGCAGTGCTGTCGCCGGCTGAATCGTATGCACCCCGGCACCGGCAATCGCAAAGTCGATCGTCTGCGTGCCGATCTGCAGGTTGGAATTGTCGATCGCCGCCCGCAGCGAACCGAGGCCGGTGTCGTTGATGTTCGTCACCGTCGTGAGGAACTTGAAGCCGAAGTCGAGCGTGTTGTTGATGTCGAATTGGGCCGAGCCATCTTGCGTCGGTTCGGTGCCGTAGGCCATCGTGATGGCCAGGCTGGAGATCCCGTTGATGCCGGGAGCGCCGTTGTTCACGCCGTTGTCGTCGTTGTCGGTGTTATTGTCGGGATCGGCGGCCGCTCCACCGGTGGAGATCATTCCCTCCAAGGCTGCCGTGGAGAGGAAGTTCGCAGCGGCGACTTCCACGATGTAGTTGCCGGGGAGCACGTTGAAGGAGTACAGCCCGCCACCGATGGTACTGATGGAGTCGATCGCGGCGCCGTCCTTCACGTCGTCGTTGTTGGCATCGGCATACAGGTTGACCGTGACGCTGTTGATGCCGGTCTCGCCACCATCGAGCAGGCCATTGCCGTTGGTGTCACCCCAGACCTGATTGCCCAGCACGAGTTGATCGAACGGGGTCTCGGTCGGGTTCGCCACGCCGACGATGGACGGATCGTCGCTCAGCACGTCGATGCCGCCGTCCGCGATGAAGCGGAGTTGGCTGGTCACCGTCAACGGTGCGACGCCGTTCATGAGGTTGTTGACCGTGGCGTCATAGACAATCGTCAGGCTCTTGCCGGCTGGCAGCGTGCCGATGTTCTGCACGCCGAAGAGGAAGTCGGGACCGCTCTCGCCATCATGCGCGTGCGGGTCGGCTCCCTCGGCCTGACCGGCAGCGGGCAGACGTCGCTGACTTTGATTGATCCAGCCGTACATCAGGTTGGCCGAATCGGCGGTGATGTAGTGGTCTTCGAGACCAAGTTGATGTCCGAGTTCGTGCATGATCGTGGTGAGGGCATCGATCCGACCCTTGGCCCCGCCGGTCGCGGTCGCCTTCAGGTCGGTACCCGTCCCGCTGAATTCGCTGTCATCGAACGGCGTCGCGTCGATGAACCACGAGTTGCCGGCGGCATTCGAGTCGAGCGTCACCACGCCGTCACCCGCCGCGCCGAGATACCAGCCCGACAGGTCTTCAATCGTAAACGTGACGCCTTGCAGCAGGCTGACTTGCTCGGCGGTGAGGCCCGTTGCCTCCCACCGCGCAATCGCGGCGGCGACGAGCGAATCGAGTTCGGCCTGGGAAAGCAGGCCGTCATCGACGATCACCGGCGGCTCCGATGCGGTTGGTGGAGTGGTCGGCGGATTGGCAGGTGGAGTGACCGGCGGATCGGCAGGCGGATTGGCGGGCTGTGGATATCCCGCCGGCGGCTGCACCGCGGCTGTCGGATAATCGACGGGATCGCTCGTCGGAGGAGCGGACGAAGGGGGCACGTCATCTGCCGACGCCATAAACATCAGTGGCGGAAGGGTGGGCACTCCATCGACCAGGTTGATCGGTTGGACGTGGCCAGCACCGCCAAGATCCAGCGTCGCGTTATTGTCTGCGACCAGAACGGCATTGATCTGAGCATCTGAGGCACCGTTCACCGTCCCCGCACCGGAACCGTTGCGGAACAGGTTGATGGGAGACCCGGCGATGCCGACGTTGCCCAGGAACACGTCTGTCAAATTGTTCGGGTCGGAATCGGTCATCGTGTTCTTGTCGGCGGCAGTGCCGGCACTGCCGATCACAATGTTCAGCACGTTGATGTCGCCGGCGGCGTTACCGGCGTAGCCCCAGATTGCGGCAAATGCGCCCTGCGCTGCCGCTCCCGGTTGACGGATGGTGTTGCCCTGAATCGTCGCGTCGATCGAGGCATTGATGTTGCCAATCCCATCTCCGACGGCACCGATCTGGATGCCGGCCTGTCCGTATCGCTGGATGATGTTGTCCTCGACGAGGAGCCGCGAACCACCGTCCGAACCGTTGCCACCGCCGGCGAAGAATCCAATGGCGTCGGCACCGTTTCCACCGCCCGTATGCGCAACTCCGCTCGTCCCGAAGGTGTTGTTACGGATCTTGCCGTGGAACGTCCCTGCGCCGTTGATCATGCCGGCCGTCATGAGTCGTCCGGGATTGACACCCGTCGCCACAAAGGGGTCAGTCACCCCGTCACCGTGCGTCAACGTGTTGCCGTTCAGGTCGAACGTCACGAACGTACTGGTGCCCGTCCCGTTGAAGACCAGTGCGTTGCTGGCGTTGACGTAGGCGGTATTCGTGTTCCTGAACGTACTGCCGGCGATGGAGATGTTCATCGTCGTGCCGGTCTGAGCGTTCGTCTGAATCGCGTTCTGGCGGAATGAGGTGAACTGTGAGTTGTTTTGGACGGTCAGGTTCGTCGTCGTCGAGGCACCCTCGGCCTCCAGATAGAGCGCGTCGGACGCGGTGGTCGCCGTCAGCGAGTTCCGCAGGGTTGAGTTGTCGATGATCAGGTTGGTAAGCGTCCCCGAGTTGTTGGCGACCGCCACCGTCTTTCCGAAGCCCCGGTCCAGCGTGCTGTTGCTGATCGTGGCCGTGCCGAACAGGTTGAAGAAGCGCACGCTCCCCTCACCCTGATAATTGGCGGCGTCGATGTCGGCGGTGTTGCTCGTGCCGTTGGTCGTCGTGGTACCGATCGTGGAGTTATCCAGCGTGAATCCGGTGACGTTGTTGCCGCGGAT
The DNA here is from genome assembly GCA_031412755.1 of Schlesneria sp. Classification (GTDB taxonomy): domain Bacteria; phylum Planctomycetota; class Planctomycetia; order Planctomycetales; family Planctomycetaceae; genus Schlesneria. The sequence goes on from JANODP010000041.1 coordinate 11,737, forward strand.
GCCGAAGTTCTGGTTCCCCTGAATGTCCATGCGAGTCAGCGAGACATTGATGGTGCTGTTGAGGAAGATGCCGATCCCGCTGGTCGCGACGCCATCGCCCCCCGTCTTGCCGGAGATGATTCCACCCGACCCAGCACCTCCGCTACCGGTCACCGTCAAGCCGCCGCTGGCGCCGGTGGTGTCGAGCACGATCCCGTTGTTGGCTCCCGCACCCGACGAGATGCGCTGAAAGGTGAGCCCACTCGCACTGATCGTCGTATTGGCGACGTTCAGCCCCCCCCCACTCGTCGCGTCGATCGTATTGACCGTGCCCTGCACGCTGATCGTCCCGCCGCCGGTGGCGGTGAAGCCGGCGCCACTGGTGGTGTCGATGTCGAGATTGCCACCGACGAAGTTGATCGTCGCACCGGTGTTGCTGGTCAGATTGACGGCGGCATTGGCCCCGGTGGTGAGGGTCTTGGTCGTGCTGTTGAACGCGATCGTCCCGCCCGCATTGCTGTTGGCAAGAATGCCCAGACCGCTGTTGGTGCGGCTGATGGCGCTGGCGGAATCGAAGTCCACCGAACCGCCGTTCATGCCCTGGATGGTGACCACCTGGCCGCCGGGGTTGGTGATATCGACGTTGTTCAAATCGATCGTGGCGTTGACATCGTTGTTGGAGGCGGTCCCCTGATCGCCGTCCACGATGAAGGCGTGATTGGTGGCGCCCGCGGTCGTATCGATGGTCACGTTGTTGAAGGTGAACGTGCCGGTGGCGTTGTTGGTCGCGTCGCCCAGGATCTCGATGCCGCGCGTGCCATTCAGGTCGCCGTTATTGACGGTCACGTTGCCGGCTGCGCCGTCGATCAGGATGCCGCTGCCGCTGTCGGCCAGGGCGTTGGCGGTGGCCGAGTTGAATGTCACAAATCCGCCCGTGGTGTTGGAAACGGAAATCATGCGTCCGGCGTTGTTGCTGATCAGGCCGGAATAAGTCACGCTCGCCGACCCGGTATCGACCACGACCGCGCCGCCGGTGGGGTTGGTGATGGTGGCGCCGGTACCGAAGCCGAACGTGCCTCCCGAGCCGTTGAGGATATCGATGCCCGCGTTGCCGCCGTTGAGCGTGGTGGTGCCGTTGAAGTTGTAGGTGCCGTCGGCGTTGTCAAATTGCAGGCCGGTGCCGTTGTTCGTGGTCAGCGTCCCGCTCTGGAACGTGATCGTCCCCGTGGCATGACCGCCGCTGACACTCACCATCGCGGCATTGGCGGTCTTCGTGATGTTGCCGCTGAACGTTGCCGAGACCGTGCCACCGCTGATGAGGACGTCGGTGCCCGTCACGCCGCTGATGCTGACGGAGTTGGCGGTGAGGCTGCCGGTGGTGTTGACCAGATGGAAGCCGTGCCCGGACGCGTTCGTGCTCGTCGTGGCAGTGCCGTCCAACGTCACGTTCAGCGCGCCGCCCGCGTCGGCCCGGAGCAGTCCGCCGGTCCCGTTGAGGATGACGTTGGAAACGGTCAGCGTCCCCACGGAGGTGGCGGCGGTGTTGGTGATGTCGAAGCCGAGCGAATTGCCGATGGTGAAGCCCTGGAGCGTGTTCCCCGAGTTGACGGTCACGCTGTCGCCCCCGGCACTCTCAAGGATCGGATCGGAGCCAGCCGCCTGCAGCGTGAAGGCATCGACGATCAGCGCCTGGCCCTGGCCCCACAGCGTCTCGTTGGCGGTGAGGATGATGCCGCCGCCGTAATTGCTGCTGCCGGTGCTCAGATAAATGATGTCGCCCGACCCGTCTGGTCCGGCCCCCGCGCTGACATCGGCGAGGGAATCGAACGGATTCGACGACGTCCCGTCACCGACGGCGTCAGAACTGTTGTCCACATACCAGACCTGATTCGTGCCGATGGTGATGTTCACCGTGCCGATGCTGAACAGGTCGTCGGCATTCCCCGGGATGTTGTCGATCCCGTCATCGCGCAATGTGTAGGTGAAGCTGTCCGCCCCGGTGTCACCGGCCTGCGGCACGTAGTAGAACGAGCCGCGATTCGCACCGACCGTCACCATGCTCACGGTGCCGCCGCCGGCGCTCGCGGCATCGAACGCGTCGATGACGACATTCGCCCCCACCGTGTCCCCCAAAAACTCCATGTCATTGGCGAGGACGTTCCCCGCCACGACAGACGCCGGACCGCCGAGGGCCGCCGGGGTGCCGACGCGAAGCTGCGTGTTGGCGACCGCGGTGAACGTGTCGTTGATCGCCAGCGGCGAAACGTTGATCGAACCCGCGAGGAGCGTCAGGTGCGGGTTGTTGATGATCTCCTGAAACGTCAGGTTCGTGGCGTCCGCATCGCCGGTGTTCTGCACGGTCACCGTGTAATGGATCTGGTCGCCCGCCTCGGCAAACCCATCGGCATCGACATCCACCACCAGGGTGTCGACATTGGAGGCGGTGATGACGGCCGCCAGCATCGCCCGCGGTTCCAACCGCTCGATCATGGCCGACCGGCTGTCCCGCGCAGGTGACCGACGCACCCGTACCCGTTGACCCGCAACCGCACGGCGGCTTGAGAAACACGAACTAACCCACCGGAGCCAGGAAAAATTTCGAATCATGTGGCGGTCCCTGAGACTGGATGACTTTGAAGACTGGAAACTTGAGGACAGTTTGTCAGTTGTGATGGCTGGCCCGGACCCTACGGCGTGAAAGATTATCGAGATTTCTTCCCGGGTGTCACGCGAAACTCACCCGTAATTGTTCGCCAGGATCGACATCCACTGTTGAGATCGGCATCCACTGTTGTTGGCAGATTTCAGCCTGCGCGGGCAGTCGGAGCGGGCGACAGGAACCGTCGATCGGGCAGACATCCGGCAAAGAGCAGAGAGGCGACCGGACGCGGCCGCGAATCGAACTCCATTTCATCTGCTTCATCTGCATGAGCACTTCTCACAAGAACACCGCGCCGCCGTCAACCGGAACGCGTCGCTCTCATCCGCAAAGTCTGCCGCACTTCGCAGATCGTCGGCGAGTTTATAGTCCATCCTCAAGGTCGTGTGCCAGCGAGAAATTGCCGCGCCCACAGATTGCACTTCGGTCAGTCCGACAGCGCGTGGGGGAATTATCGTCGGCAGAATCGCTTCCCTTTGGTCGCGGCTTCTGAAGCAGAACGACCACGTCGTGCAGTTTACGCACAGTGCAAACTCCGCATGATCCACACGGCAGGCGACCGGCCGTATTCATTTCGCGGGGAAAACGAACGGCACGCTACTGTCGCCGGAGTCGTGAGACTTCGGGGGTAACATGTGACGCCGAACCGAAGCCTCGTGACTTCGGCGACAGATCATGAATAATTCTCGCCAATAATTCAGGTGACACCCAACGCCACTCCGCTCAGAAGTCTTAGCAACAACTGCAAGCGGTATAGAACGTCGACGAAGAGGCACGTGCCACGCAGAGATCGGTGTGTCGCTGAATTCGCAAGAATTCAGTGAGTTGGGGAACTCTCAACTCTTGCGAGTTCAGCGTGGCGAACATCATTTCTCGACGCCGCGCCATTGCTGAACGTGGCCTTGATTGGGGAACCAGACGTTGTGGCGAATTTCGTCCGTTTGAAAGCCGAACGCCTTCGGACGCCGGACGTCGGGAAGCACGAGCACGTCGTACAACTCGGCGATCGCACCTTCCGCCCGCAGCCAGTGGACGGTGTCGCCGCTCCGCAGGTCGATCACGAACAGGCCGCATTGGGCGCTGGCGTTGCGGCGCGACAGTTCCTCATCCAACGGCAGGCCGGTGAACGTTTTTTCGTGACGCGGCTTCGAGACCCCGATCACCGCGTAGTCGCCGACGAACGTCAGCCCGCGCGGATAGCCGGGCAGGAACGCGACCGGCTCGAACCGGCCCGTCATCCGATCGACGTGGCCGAACTGACCGCGTCCCGAATCGAGCAGCCACAGCTTGTCGCGATACAGCCGCGGCGAATGGGGCATCGAGAAGCCGGTCGCCAGGACCTCGTGACTGGCGACGTCCACCACGCAACCCCCTCCGGTCCGCTGGTCGCGCCAGCCATCGACGATGTCGGACTGACTGCACGCGGTGACGTACTTCGGCCGCCCCTCGGCCAGCGCCATGCCGTTCAAGTGGCAGCGATCCTCGGCCGCCAGTTTGCTCAGCCACTTCGGCTGCCAGATCGGCTCGAAACTGTACCGGTCGCTGATCGTGGCCAGACACCCGAACAACGTGCTGACAAACACCGGCCGCCCGTCGCTCCCCAGGGCGATGTCATGCACGTCGATGTCGCCGGTGACATGGCATCCGCGCGGGACATACAGGCGATCGAACTCGCCGTCGGTCGTTCCCGGTTCGAGCACGTTTTCGAACCTCCAGAGCTGATACGCGGTGCTCAGCCACAACGTCTGCCCGTCGCCGCACAGCCCCATCGCCCGGTTGAACGTCCGCTCGAACACGCCGATCCGGCCCGACGGTTGAGTCCCCACCAAGAACAGCTTGCCCGCCTGATACGTGGTGAAGGCGAGACTGATCCGCTGCTCCGCCAGCCAGCCGGGAAAATTCCGCGAGCAGTCGATCGAGAACGAGGGCGTGGCGGCCGGAACGGGCCGGCTTGAATCCGTGGCCGGAGTCGTGGTTGCCGAACGGGAATTGGTCATCGGGGGAAGACTTCTTCTATCAAGCCTGTCGCGGACGTGAAGCCTTCGCAACGGACCACTTTGAGTGTGACCTTGTGTCACGATGGTTCGTGGCGAGGATGTCACTCACCCTACCACCTGAAACGACGTCACGGTAGCCGAAGGTCCGTTGCGGCTCCCACAAATCACAGCCCCGTCACACCACATTGGGAACCGCCGACCTTGATGAAGGTCGCACCGTGTGGCATTCTGCGATTGGCTGATAGCGTGGTGGCGCGCAGTGTCTGCACGCCAACGAGTTCGAGAGTCCTGAGACGGGAAAACCAAGATGATGATTTCGAGCGGACGAATCGGCGGTGAGCGTCGGAGTTGGTTTGGGTGGGGCCGGAACGTTGCCGGAGCGGCGACGCTGTCGGTCACAACATCGAATCGATGCGATCGATCGAGACGGTGGCGAGGCGTATCAGGCGTGTTGGTGATCTTCATCGGTCTCGTCGCCGGTGGAAACAGCCCGGCCGCAGAGTCGCTGTTGCTTCAAGGCGAAACTCCAAAAATCACCTTCGACGACATCGTCGGAACGTTTCAGACTTGGGACGTGTTCGGTGACGATCTTGGTTTCGACATTGTGGATTTCACCGCGACGACAACCCCATTTCACATTTCGCCGGGGGCACCGGACCACGCTTTTTACATGGCTGGGGACGGTGCCATCGGCATCGGCACCGATACGCCCGACGGGAATTCCTGGGTGGACGTTCGGTCCAGCACGTTCGCCAATGGCTTGATCGCTGTTCGCGGCGATGCCGGTCCGCACTTCCTGCGCGTGGAGACTCCGGCCGGCGTCTTTCGATCGGGAGTCCAGGGGAACGGCGACGCTCAGTTCGGTGCGCTCACGGCCGGCAAGGGGCTGAATCTGCTTGCGGGGGGCTCGACGAAGTTGCTGATGAATTCCACCGGCCAGATCACGTTTGGCAACACGCCGACCGCCATTACGACCCATGCTCTGCTGCATTCCTCGGGTGCGCACCTCACGTTCGCCGGCGTGTGGACCAACGCCTCCAGCCGCGCGTTGAAGCAGGACATCGAACCGATCACCAGTGAGCAGGCTCGTGACACCGTGCGCGCCCTGCAGCCCGTCGGTTATCGCTACAAGAGCGAACTGAACGAACGCTACGTTGGCTTCATCGCCGAAGACGTTCCCGAACTGGTCGCCACCAACGATCGCAAGGGCCTCGCCCCGATGGACATCACCGCCGTCCTGACCAAGGTCGTCCAGGACCAGGATCGACAACTGGAAGGTCAAAGCCGATTGCTGCAGGGCCAGGGCAAACAACTGGCCGAGGAACGCCAGCGGAACGACAGGCTCGAACGCTCGGTCGAATCACTGCTGAAGCGTCTCACCGATCTGGAGCAACAGCGCAACAGGGATTCGGCCGCGGTGAAGTAAGCGGCTCTCAGAGAACGGCGAACGGAAGGCTCACGCCTTCCGTTCGTCAAACCTGACGGCTCAGGCCAGCCGTTCGCTGAGATGTTGAGCGAACTCCCGAGCCTGCCGTCGGCGTCCAACGGTCGATTCCTCGCGCTCGCTCGGATGATTCATGGTCACACACTAACCGTCGATGCGGCGACCATTTCTACGATTGCGACCGGATTTCATTCGTCGTCTCCTTCAATTCGTCGAACCTCTTTCATTCGAGAAAGGCTGGGGATTCGACGAATTGAAGGAGACGACGAATGG
>JANODP010000042.1:0-6756 GCA_031412755.1 Schlesneria sp.
GCAATGACGTGCTGATTCAGGGGACTCACGTCCCCCGCTCTGAAGAGCCTGTCTTGCGAATGATGATTCCCGGCGTTTTGAAACTGCTTCCAGGCTCGAACATCGAAGGATAGGCCGGCATGGGAACTCTTCACCCCGTATCGCTCGCGGCTCGATGGATGGCCGGGTGCCTGCTGCTGATTTCGGCCGACGCCGCGCCGGGGCAAGCCGCGCGACCCAAGCCAGCCGCGGTACCCAAGGCCGCCGCCAACAACACCGGCACTCCGGAAGATCCATTGCGCAAGGGTTTGGGGGATGTCGCCAAGAACATTCAGAAACTGCTCACGGGAAGACGCGAGGAGAGCATTGCGGTCGGCCAATTCACCGGCCCGCCGAACTTTCCCACCAGCGGAGGTCCGGGCATCGTCAAGGCGCTGTCCGACGAGTTGGAGAAGGTGGGCGTGGCGGTCAAAGTGCGGGCCAAGCTGGGACTCTCCGGCACCTATCGAGCCGTCTCCGAGAAGAAGGCGCTGGCCCTGAACGGTTCCACCAATCGGGTGAACGTCCCGGGGTTCGAAACTGATGTCACCAGCCTGGTGCTCAAGATGCAGATCGAGGATTCGAGCGGCACTCCCGTCGTGGACTACGAGCAGTCGATCGACGATCCCGACACCATCAGCAAGATTCTGGGACTGACCTTCGAGTCGCCACCGGCCAACCCCACGAAGCCGATCAAGGACAGCCTGGAAAAGCCCTCGGTGCATGTGGAGGGCAGCATCATCCGCCCCTCGGCCAACAGCCCGTATGGGATCGAGATTCTGGTGCGCGAGACGACAGGCAAAGACCGCCAGCCACGCGCCGCCAGCGCCGAAGAGGGCCTGGCCTTCGTGCCAATCGAACGCAAAGAGGCCTACGCCGTTCGCTTGATCAACGACAGTCCGCTCGAAATGGGCGTCGGCTTGAACATCGACGGGTTGAGCATGTTCTCGTTCAGTGAGTTCAAGACCGCGCGGTTCATGGTGGTCCCTCCCAAGGGCAGCTACACCGTGCTGGGCTGGCACCGCACGCTCAAGGAGTCCAATGAATTCCTGATCACCAGCTATTCGGAAGGGGCGGCGGCGATGCTCAACGCCAACCCGGCCAACGTCGGCACCATCACGGCGACCTTCCACGCCAGTTGGCCCAAGGGGGGCAGCCCCCCCGCCGATGAACCGGGACAGAAAGGGGGCGATAGCGGGTTTGCCGCCACCGTGCCCAGCAACTCGACGGGTGTCGGTAAGAAGGTGCAAGCTCAGACCGGAAAGCTGGAACGCGACTTTGGCAGACTGCGGTCGGCGATCAGCGTCCGTTATCAGAAGTGATGCCGCGATCAGGATCAGGGGTCAGGCACTTCGGAAATTTGGAATTGGCCGGAGTGAAGCTCTCCAAACGAACAAGTCTCCTGTCGGCCAATTCCGAATTTCCGAAGTGCCTGACCCCGGCTTTGACCCCAAATTCTCCATGCTCACTGATACTTCACCGGCGTGCCCAGTTTGAGTTCGCGAGTGGCTTCCTGGAAGGGGGACGTAATGAACTCCTGGAACTCCCACACTTCGCGCTTGATGGTCCCATTCGTGGTGAGCGGGAAGAGGCCCAGTTCCTGGAGCCGTGGGTTGGCTTGGATTGCTCCCTGAAATAACTGCGGATCTTTGAGGCCGAGTTCGTGGCCGGCTTCCGTGACGGTCAGTTCCTGTGAGATGTACCAGCGCGCGATGTGGCTGATCGGTTCCGGGAAATCTTTGACGTCGATCGCCTGGCTCGAAGCCGTTCGCAGGAACGGTGACATCGCCTGAGTCAGTGATTGCAGGAAGCGTTGCTCATCGCGCGACACCAGTTCGTTGAAGGTCTTCGATTCGGGATAGAGCTGACGGACCTTGTCGCGAGCGGCCCCTCCCAGAATTTGGCCGCTGCGAATCTGATCCTTGAAACGGATCATGCCGTGCTGGTGGCACGACATGCAGGACAGGCCATTCACGACCAGCGGTGTGCCCGAAATCTTTTTGCCGTCGTTCACGACCTCGATCGGGCCGGCGTCGATCCGTTTGTCCTTGGCGTCGACCAGCATGTAGCCCTGCAGCCCGTTGGGCAGATTGAAGATGATCTCACCGCCATCGTGCTTGAACGCCTGGCGATCAAACGGATTCCCTTTGAAGGCCGGCCCCAGCGGAAACACAAACAAGTTGCCCGAGCCGGCACTCGACTTGAAGTCGTAGCTTTTCCAGTACGCACCGAACGCCGCATCGTGCCGCTCAACCATGCGGTTGCTGTTCGAGACGCCCGACGCGTTGAAGCCGGCACGAGCCAGTTGGCCGCGCAGGAAATTGTCGGCCACATCCACTCGAAGGTCATGTTCCAGTTGCAGGGCGTTTTCGGGGATCTGCAGCAGCGTGTGGTACAGCGGCGGGCGCGAGGCCGTCGCAATGAACCAATCGGCGCGCACCATCGGCACGTCGGTCTTCGTCAGTTCATAAACCTCCGTGGCGATGTCATTCAACTCGGCGTCGTCGGGGTAGCGGTCGTGCTTCAAGCCGTAGGGATACACCCGCAGGATCTCTTGCCAGAGATGCTTGCGATCCCAGTCCAGCCGACGCACGTCGATCGCAAACAATGTTTGAGCCGAGTCGGCGACACTGGGAACCAGGATCGTCGGCTTCATGCTCAGGCTGTTGACCAGTTTTGACAGCGCCCCCCGATAGACGCGCATGTCGATCTCGCGCACTCGATTGGCCGGCATGTTGTGCAGATGCCGCAGCGTGAAGAACCGAATGTAGGCGCGATCGTCCCGCAATTGTTTCTTGAGATAGTCGCGCATGGCACTCAGCTCGTGCTTCAGATCCAGGAACGGCCGATTGGTTTCTGCGGCTTCGGTGGGAAGCGGCGCTCCGGCGTTGATCCAGGCCTTGACCGCTTCGATGTCAGCCGCCGAGGGCCGTTCCTGAATTTCTTCCGGAGGCATGTCCTTGTTAATCCCCAGCCGTCGAAACAGACGCGACTTCTCGGCACTACCGGGAACGAGCTTGTCGGCGTCCTTCGTGAGGGTCGCGAATTCGAGGACCGTGTTGAATCCCCCTTCGGTCGCACCGTTCTGACCGTGGCACCGATAGCAGTGGGTCTCCAGCACTCGCTTCGCCTGGCTGGCAAGCTGCTCGGGCTTGTTTTGGTTCGCCGATACTGGCTGAGAGACTGCGGCGAGCACCAACGCCAGCACGACCGAAAATCGACCCCACATGATGGAACTCCTAGAGAGGACGCGAGAGAATCGAGCACCTGCGAATCACCTGAGAGGGAAACGTGTCTGATCCGCAAAACTTCCCCCAGACATGTTTTTTTCACGATACTGAGATCCACTGAGAACGTCATCGCCCGTCAGTTTCATTTTTCACGGGAAGAAACTGCCACTTGCCCCGTTTCCCATTCCGGTGTCGTCTGGGAATTGTCTCTCCTGTCGGACATCGTTTGATCAATCCCGCGTTGGTAAGTGGTACAGATTGGCGAGCGGGGGCTGTGAATCCCCCGAGAATTTACGCCGGATCACTCCGGGTGGAGACGACAATCATGATGCGCGCAGTCACTTGGATCTCGCTTTGCCTGCTGTGCGGGCTTGGCCTGGCTCTCCCCGATCCTGCATCGGCTCAATCGAACCTGCGCATCGAACTGGCCAGAGTTGCCAAGGACGTGAAAAAGACTCTGGCCGGGAAGGGTGAAGACTCGGTCGCCGTTGGGCAGTTCACCGGGCCGGCACACCTTCCGACATCGGCCGGACCGGCCATCGCTCAGATTGTCTCCGAAGAGTTGAAGAAGGAAGGCCTGACCGTCAAGCAACGAGCCAACTTCACCGTCGAGGGGCGCTATCGCGATGTCGAAGATGCCGAAAGCAAGCTGTTGGCCGCTCAGCTCAAGGTCCGCGTGCTCGACCGTCAGGATGAAGTCATCATCGAGTTGCAATACGGCATCTTTGGGGACGCGACGATTCCGACCTTGTTCGGACTGTCCGTCGATTTGCCTCCGAACGCGAACGCGAATGCTCGCAGCGAGGCGATGACTCGGGCCATCGACAAGCCGAGCACGGCGATTGCCAACTCGCGAGTCTCCGCCAGCAAGGGAAGTCCCTTCGCGATCGAGGTCTTGGTGAAAACGAACAAAGCAGCAGCACCGGTCCCGCGCGGAGCCGAAGAGAAAGACGGATTGGCGTTCGTCCCGATTGCTCGCGGCGAGGCGTACCAAATCCGGCTGATCAATGACTCGGACCACGAGGCCGCAGTCGTTCTGTCGGTCGATGGACTGAGCATGTTCAGCTTCAGTGATCTCCGCGATCCAAAGAACGGCCAGCCGAAGTACCACGTCGTATTGGTCCCCGCTAAAGGGACGGCGACGATCCCCGGTTGGCATCGCTCGAACGAACTCTCCGAACAATTTGAAGTGACGGAGTATGCCAAGAGCGCCGCCGCCGAACTGAAGAGCACCGCGAACATCGGCACGATCACGGCGTGCTTTGCCGCGTCTTGGCCTGTCAACGGGCAGCCTCCGGCGGATGAACCGACAAAGCCCGGCGAATACTCCCGGTCCGGCGATGCCACCGGCCGAGGCGCTCGCGTCGGTGCCAAGTACGAAGAAGTCCAGCGCAATCTCGGCGTGATCCGAGCCACGGTCAGCGTCAGGTACACAAAGTGAGGTACGTGATGGACCATTTGGACTGCGGCGACTTGTCGCCGCTTTAGAATGCGGCGGAGCCGCTTTGGCTGTTTGAAAGTCGCTCCGCGACAATTCCAAAGCGGCGACAAGTCACCGCAGTCCAAATCTAAAATCAAAACGGAAGGCCGCACATCATGTCCCCACTGAATGTGTCTCGGATCGCGGTGGCGTTCCTGCTCGTCGGGAACGTGCTGGTCTCCGCGCCGCGTGCCGTCGGTGGCGACAACTACGCCTTCCTCGTCGCGGTCGGCGATTACGACGTCAAACAGTTCAAGCCGCTGGCGTACACGCGAAACGACGTGTTGGAGTTCGCCAAGGCGCTGACCGACTCCGGCTTCAAGTCTGAGAACATCGTGCTGATGCACGACGTTTTGAAGACGCTCAAGTCACAGCGGTATCTCCCGCAAGCGGAGAAGATTCGCAAGGAGTTCGACCTGCTGCTATCGGGCGTGGACGAGGGAGATTCGGTGATCGTCGCCTTCGCGGGACACGGCGTGCAGTTTGAGGGGGACGACCGCAACTTCTTCTGTCCCGTCGATGCGGACCTGGAAGAGCCGAAGCGGCAGAGTTTGATCTCGCTGAAGGAGATCTACACGAAGTTGGAAGAGTGCCCGGCCGACCGCAAGCTGCTGTTGGTGGACGCCTGCCGCAACGATCCGCTCAGCAAGCTGGCCCGCAGTCGCGAGAAGGTGAAGCTGAATAGCGTCACCCGGCCGCAGATCGAACCGGTTCCGAAGGGGATCGTGGCGCTGTTTAGTTGCAGCGCCGGACAGGAGAGCTACGAGTGGCCGGACCTGGAGCACGGCGTGTTCTTTCAACAAATCCTCACCGGTTGGAAGGGCGCGGCGGACACGGGCGATCAGGAACTGTCGTTGGATGAACTGGTGGCCTACACGAGGAAGAACACGCAGACGTTCGCGCGGCTCAAACTCGGTGCCATCCAGACACCGCAGATGAAGGGGGAATTCAACGGCACTTGGGTGCTGCGGAAGCTGGGAATACCAAGCACATTGGCGAGTTCTATTGGGATGAAGCTCACTCTGATCCCGGCCGGTGAATTCTGGATGGGATCACCAGATTCGGACGAGGATGCACATGGCGCTGAGAAACCGCAGCATCGGGTGAAAATCACCAAACCGTTCTATCTTGGAATACACGAAGTCACTCGTGGCCAGTTCGCGAAATTCGTGGCCGACACAGGGTACAAGACCGAGGCGGAGGCCGATGGCAAAGGGGGCTCTGGCTACAACGAATCGACTGGCGGATTGGAATTGTCCAAGCCGAAGTACAACTGGAAGAACACCGGCTTCACCCAGACGGACGAGCATCCCGTTGTGAACGTCACTTGGAATGATGCCGTGAAGTTTTGTGAGTGGCTCAGCCGGAAAGAGAAGGTTGAGTACCGGTTGCCCACCGAAGCAGAATGGGAATATGCCTGCCGAGGTGGGATGGATACTCGGTACTCATTCGGTGACGATGCGGAAGGGCTAATCCGGGTCGCCAACATGGCGGATGCGACAGCCAAGTCGATGTGGGGTAAATCCATCACCGAGGAAAAAGGATTTCTAAAGGGCAGCGACGGTTTTGCGTTCACGGCCCCTGCGGGTCGCTACCCGGCAAACCCATTTGGTCTTCATGACATGCACGGCAACGTCTGTGAGTGGTGCTCGGACTCACGAGAGAAATATGGTTCGGCTCTGCGGATCGATCCGGTAATCGATCCGCAAGTCATACCTTCGGACGAAATCCGCGCCGTTCGTGGTGGGAACTGGAACGGTTGGCCGGAGCATGCTCGGTCAGCGAGTCGCCTCCAGCCTCAGACCCTTTGGGCAGGCTACCCGCCACGTAAAAGCGTCCGGCTCGACGGCCTTGGCTTTCGTGTTCTGTCCACACCCACTTCAGCGTACTAAGAGGCGACAAAGCTTGGTGCGGGTGCCACGGTCACGGTGCTTAGTCCTGGGCGGTGGAGGGTGTGTAGGGTGTTTTGCAAATTAACGGCCACGGCGAAGCACCCGGACCGTGGTTCCCAAACCCCCAAATAAAAAA
>JANODP010000043.1:0-16637 GCA_031412755.1 Schlesneria sp.
CCCGGCTCGCCAAGAGTCTTTGGTTTTGTTTGGCGCGGTTCTACGTTGCAGCAGCCGTCGGAGCGGCGGCGTTGGTGATCGCGACTTCGACGGAGTCCGGGCCGACAACTCGCGTGACGAGGACTGTCGCTCCCGTGGCAATCTCGGACCGATCGGTCCAAGCGGACAACTCTACGGTCCGGTTTTGGAGGTTGAGTTGAATCTTGCCCGCTCCGCCGAGGTGTCCGGGGATTCGCAGATAGACCGTGCCGGTCATGCCGACCGCATTGTCGATACGGACGCTACCGTCGGCCCGCAGCCGCGCTATCTGCCTCATCATCCAATGGACGCCGTACATCGCGGCGAATCCGGCCAGCACACCGATCGCCAGTGAAGGGACGGGCGAAAGGTCACTCGTTTGCGCCGCCATGCCCGCCAATCCGAAAAACGTCAGCGCGGCCACGACCGTCCGAAACGTGACGATTCCGAAGAACCAAGTCGAGGTGTGTTGAGCGGCTGGGGCCGTACCGTGATTCGTTCCCGAAGATTCTCCATTCGCATCGTGACCAAGGTCATGGTCCCCGCCATCGTGGGAAAAGTCGTGATCGCCGCTGAGGCCGATCAACGTCATGACCGTCTGACAAATCAGCAGCGTTCCACCGAACAGGGCACAGACGAGGAAGAGGGTTGTCATGGTTTGATCCTCACAGGAGAAGTGAGTTTGTCGAACGGATGGCCACCCGAACGGGCAAACGCGGGTTCGGATCAAACAACGCTGAAACGCGGTGGGTGCCGCAAATTGCCGACGCGTCAACATTCATTCCGCACGCAGCGGCCGCAGCATCAGCGAGTGGGTGGCATCGGCGGGAGACTTGGCTTCGTAGAGGACCCGGTAAACTTCGCTCATGATGGGCATCTCGATCCCTTCCTGTTCGGCGACATCGAAGACACTCTTCGCGGTGGCGACCCCTTCGGCAACGGACTCCATGCTGGCGAGAATCTGCTCGATCGTCTCGCCCTTGCCGAGACGCTCGCCGACGTGACGGTTGCGGCCGTAGTGACTGACGCAGGTCGTGATGAGGTCTCCCATGCCGGCCAGACCGGTGAATGTCGAGGCTTCGGCTCCGAAGCGCAGGCCGAAGCGGGTCATCTCCACCAGGCCGCGCGTCATCAACGCCGACTTGGCGTTGTCACCATAGCCGAGGCCATCTGAAATCCCGGCCGCGATGGCGATGACGTTCTTCAAGGCGGCGGCCAACTCGACACCGATCAGGTCCAGATTCGTGTAGACCCGGAATCGCTGCGTGTTGAACATGCGCTGGACCTGCCGCGCGAGGGCCAGGTCTCCACTGGCCGCGACGACGGTGGCGGGCAGGCGGCGACCAATCTCTTCGGCGTGGCTGGGGCCGCTCAGCGCGACGACCGCGCGTCCGCCGAGCACTTCGCCGATGATCTCGCTCGGCCGCATGAAGCTCGAGTTCTCGATCCCCTTGATGACGCTGATGACCGGAAGCTGGCGGTGCAGATGCTTGCGAACCTCTTGCAGGCTGACGCGCAGGAATTGAGTCGGGATCGCGGCGACGAGGTACTCGGTGTCGGCCACGGCCCGTTCGATATCCGAAGTGACGGAGACGTTGTCGGGGAGATGGACGCCGGGCAGGAGCCGCTTGTTCTCGCGATCGCGCTGCATTTGCTCGGCGTATTCGGGGGTGCGCGCCCAGATGCAGACCTGCTGATCCGGATGCTCGGCCAGCAGAACCGAACAGGCCGTTGCCATCGCGCCACCACCGAGAATCGTGATTTTCGTTGCCATGTCGATCCGATGCCGAGAAACCCAATCCGGGGAAGACCACACTGCGGTGAGAATGCGGCAACGCACGGCGTCACGAGCGAAGAAACCGTTTGCCGAGTCGAAGATCGTGACGTAGGGTTGCCGTGGTCAAATTCAAACCGGGAGGAATCGTAATGCAAACGGTGCTCGAACAACAGAATTCGCGGTCCTTCATCGATCGACGCGCCGGCGCGGAGGGGAGCCGCGAGGCTGGTCCCGAACGCCGCCAGTTCAGTGCGTCGGTCAGTGCCACCCGTCCCGAGATCGCGGAACTGGCCGAAGCGGTCGATCAGTACAAGCTGCGTCACCGTCGCCGGTTCATCACGTTCGAAGAACTCTACGACGTGATGGCCGAGCTGGGCTATCGCAAGTCGTGAGTCGGTCGCCTGACTTCACCGCGGCACGCACCAGGTGGTTCCAAAGAATGATCCGACGCAACGCGTGCGGAAGATCCGCGGATCGCATTGCGTCGAGATCGTGATCGGATGTGATCGCCTGTCCGGAACCGCCCCTTCCGGGAGATGCGATTCAAAGTCGAGCCTGTCGGGTCTGTCGGGGAGGCCATGAAATCAATGGCCTGCGGTGCCACTCAACGATGCGCCCTGAACCAGATCACCAATTTCGCTGAGACTGCGGGCATCCACATTGCCGCGTGAATGCACTTCTTGCCAAGACCGCGTTGCCAAACTGTCCGTGGAACTGACCGAGCGGATCAACCGCAGGTGATGGAGTCCGGAACACCGCTGACCAGATCGCAAGAGGTGTTGTTGTCGCAGTCGTCGTGGCTGTCGGAAAACCGCGAGCCGGCCACAAAACTCTTCTGCTTGCAGCAGTGGTCGATTGCCTGAAAGCCGGTGTAGGCATACGACTGGCTGAGCGAGCCAAACGCGTTCGAGATGTCATTCAGTTCGGTGTTGACCGATACGGCCACTTCGCTCAGTCCGACGACCATGGCGAGCACGCCAATCGTCAGCACCAGGGCCAGTTCGGCCGAGACAATCAAACCCGCTTCGTCGTTCCACAGTTTCTTCAACATGCCAATGCTCCTGAGTACCCAAGTGTTTGAAATGAAGGTGTGAACAGTTTCCGGGAGGCTCGTGCCACCTGCACATCAACGCGGTCTCCGTCGCCAAACGGAGGTTCGCGAGAATCGGTCCTTCGCGATTTGAGTTCCCGAATCGACTCGTGAATCGCCACTCGAAACATTCCAACGCCGACGGATGTTTCGCACGTCAACCATGCGAATGACTGGCCAGTCTGGGGGGCGTCTTGTGCGACAAGGTGACAGACACGGTTAGCAGTGGCCATGCCTGAATTAGGCGGCCTTTACATGTTGTCAACCGGCAATCGGACGCAATCTGTGGCGATAGAAGGCACGGAGCACTCGACTTGCGTCGCATGAGGCCGTGTCGAAAAAAAATGGGCGAGTTCACCTTCTTATCAAAGTGTTTCAGTCCCGTATCGAATCGCCCTGCCTGTGCGCTTCCACCGTTGTGGAGCGTGAGGCAAGGCGGTAACTCGCGTGGTGGCCGCGTTGCCGTTTGGCATCACCGAACGACGGCGGCCAATTCGTTCCCGCGAACCCGGCGTCAGCAGAGAAAACGTGCCGAACCTGGCCGGGGTGGAAGTCTTCGTTGCTTTTGGGTGGACTCGGGTATAGTCTTCGTCGTCGCTGGCGAGGTAGTTCGGCGGCGATGCTTCTGGTTTCTAGGAGATAGTGAAAATGGCTCTGACATTGACCGAAAAAGCGGCTGGTGAGATCAAGCGTGTCATGGGCGAGCAAAAACTTCCCGAGACTTCGGTTCTGCGCATTGGCGTGGCGGCCGGAGGGTGCAGCGGATTCCAGTACTCGCTCGGATTCGACACTTCGACAGACGTGGCCAAGGATCACGTGAGCGAACAGCACGGGATCAAGGTTGCCGTCGATAAGAAGAGTTCGTTGTACCTCGACGGTACGACGCTCGATTTCAAGGACGAGTTGAATCAGCGCGGGTTCAAATTCGACAACCCGAACGTCGTCAAAAGCTGTGGCTGTGGCAGCAGTTTCTCGGCGTAGATTCGCGGCACGACAAACCAAGACTGGCCCGACTTGCGATCAAGTCGGGCTTTGTTTTTGATGGGCACGAAGAAATCGTGCGTCGTTGGTGGGAAAATCGAGAATCTGTTGAAAGGGCGAGGGAATGAATCTGAAGGGTCGGAACGTGTTGGTGACGGGGGCCTCGCGCGGAATCGGTCGCGGCTGTGCTGAGGAGCTTGGCAAAGCGGGAGCCAACGTCGCGATCAATTACCACTCGCACCAGGGCGAAGCGGAAGAAGTCGCCGACATCGTTCGAGCCGCCGGCAGCCGGGCGATCACTCTGCAGGGTGACGTTTCCAATCGGGAGCGGGTCGAGGAAATGGTCGCCCAGACGGCGGCCGAGTTTGGCAGTCTCGACCTCTTCGTTTCCAACGCCGTTTACAGCGACCGGCAACTCATGATCGAGGCCGATCTCGACGGTTTTCGCCGCACCATCGACGTCGGCATGTGGGGCGCGTTCTACGGATTGCGAGCCGCCTCATTGCAGATGGTCAAGCAGGGGCAGGGAGGTTCGATCGTGGTCATCAGTTCGCCTCACGCGGTCATTCCTGTTCCCACCGCCATGGCCTACAACATGGCCAAGGCGGCGATCGACCACATGTCCCGAACGGCCGCGATCGAACTGGCCACGCATCGCATTCGGGTCAACATCGTCCATCCGGGCTGGATCGACACCCCCGGCGAGCGAAAGTTTTTCACCGAGGAACAGCTTGCCGCCGGCGCCAAGAAGCTGCCCTGGAAGCGGCTCGGACAGCCGAACGAAATCGGCAAGGCGGTCGCCTACCTGCTCAGCGACGACGCGGATTATGTCACCGGCAGCACGCTGACCATCGACGGCGGAGTCAGCCTGCCCTGGTGGTCTGACAGATCCGGCGGAGAACTCTAACGGTTCGGCGCGCCAGGTGGCTGGCAGACCGCGCAAAAGGCTGCGATCGCATCGCGGTTGGCGGCCACATCGTGAACGCGCACGATGTCCGCATGCTGCTGCGCCAGTGCCACCGAGACTCCCACCGTTCCAAACTGGCTCTCCTCAACATCCCGGCCGATGATTTTTTTCAGGAACCGTTTCCGCGAGTGACCGATCAGGACCGGACGGCCCAACGAGCGGAAGCGGGCAATGTGCGCGAGAATCTCCAAATTGTGTTGAGCCGTCTTGCCGAAACCGACTCCGGGATCGAGGACAATTCGCTCGGCCTCAATTCCGCCTTGGCAGAGCGATTGCAGACGCTCGCGGAAGTACTCGCAGATTTCCTCCACGACATCGGTGTATCGGGGCTCAAGCTGCATCGTTCGCGGAGTCCCCTGCATGTGCATCACCACGACCCCGCAGCGCGTCTCGCGGCAGACGTCGATCATCCCCGAGTCGAATCGGAGTCCCGAAATGTCGTTGACGATTCGGGCTCCGCTGCGCAGGGCCTGGCGCGCCACTTCCGCCTTGGACGTATCGACGGAGATCGGGATGCCGGTTCTGTTCGCCAGTTGTTCGATCACCGGAACGACGCGTCTCAATTCCTCGTCGAGCGACACCGGATCGGCTCCCGGACGAGTCGATTCGCCTCCCACATCCAGGAGGTCGGCCCCCTCGGCCACGAGCCTCAGAGCATGCTCGATCGCCGCGTCCTGTGCGAGAAATCGGCCTCCGTCCGAAAAGCTGTCGGGCGTGACATTGACGATCCCCATGACGAGCGGCATCGTCCCCAATTCACGACAGAATCCATCGAAAGACCACGTGCGGGACACCAGGTTGTCGGTCACGATTCGTTCGAGCTCCTGTGAGGGCATCACGTTTGTTCCGACGACGCTCGGCGGCATCGGCCGCAATCTATGAAGTTGCCACCAGCCGCTTCGAATGCGACCGAGTGATTCACCGTGAAACGCCAGATCGGATCATCTTCGCCGATCCTCAATCTCAAGAAAACTTCCGCAGGTCGTTTGACAACCAGATTCACGCCGATATTCTGCAACCTCCCCGATGGGAAACTTGGAGTAGTTCCCCCAGTCTGCCCAAAAGAATTCCTCGCGTAGAACGGTCTAAGGACAGAACTGCTGCGGGAGGTTGGTCCGCCGAGGGTCGGCGGGCCGTGTTGAGAATCTGTGTCAGGTTTGAAGGAGATAATGATGACTCGTTTGTTTGGTTTGGCGATGGCGTTTGGTGTTGCGTTCGCGATGACCACGGATACGGCAGAAGCTCGCAACTGCTGCCGTCAGCAGCGATGCTGCAAGCCAGCTCGCGTCCGTTGCTGCCACACGCCGCGTCAGAGCTGCTGTGCTCCGGCCGCGACCTGCTGTGCCGCGACCACTGCTTGTGCGACCACTGCTTGCTCGACCGGTTGCAGTGCCACGACCCCAGCCTCCGCTGCTGCAGCGGCTCCGGCATCGGCTCCGACGCCGCCAGTCGAAAACGCCCCGACGCCAGCGAAGTGATTTGTTACGGCTGTCGCACATCATCGTGCCCGGGACGAATGATGTGGGTGTTGGTTCTTGAGAAGCGGGCTTGTTGTGCCTGGCACGGCGAGCCCGCTTCTTTTCTTTGTGTCACCGAATCCGCGAACCATTGTCGAGCAACCGGCTCATTGCCTCACGCGTCGGATCGACTTCCGATGGGGTGACGCCACGTAGACGGACCGATCGGGGAAGTCACGGGTGATCGCCGCCAGGTCGGTCTCTCCCAGACGCAGGTGGGCGAGGAGGATTTCCGACGTGAGCCCCGGATCGTTGGTGACGAAATCCAGATGGCTGGCTTCGGTCTCGTGTTGATCGATCAAGACCAGCGCGGGTCGCTCATCGACGGAAGCTTCGATCCAGCGACGAACTTCGGCCTGTTGTTGCCGGGGGTGAGCGATCGAACCGATGCCATCTTCGATGCGCGGCCGCCACAGCCCGGCCGGTCCGAAGTAGCTTCCGGCGAGAGACAGCCCGATCAGACACAACCACCAGATCTTGAGGCCGCCGCGGCGGGCAGTGGTCCAAGCCGCGAACAGGCTCTGTGTCGCCGCCGCCAGCAGCAGACACCAGAGCGGTGCGGACTCAAACACGTAATGCCAACCCATGATCCCGACGTACCAGTACGGAACGTGAACCGCGTGCAGACTCAGAATCGCCGCCGCCACCAGCAACCACCGGCGTTCGAGCCGTCCCACCGAACTCACCACGATCACCGACGTGAGCAGCAACAGCAGCACGTCCACCGTCCAGATCCAACTCACCACCCAGCGAATGAACGCATTGCTCGCCGCCAGCGACGGCGTGAGATTGTCGGTCCAGCGGTCGTAATGCTCGATGACCTTCGGGCCGAGATGTTGCTCGCCGCGCACGACGTTGTTGAACCCGTAGACATGTCGCGGCGTGTAGATCTCCGTGTAAAGCTGATACGGCGACCTCAGCCAGTCACCCGTCACGTCGCGGTTGTACGCCAGCATCACGCACCAGCCACAGACCAGCGGCAGGCCCAAGCCGAGCAGCACCGAGGCTCGACGTTTGGGGCGTGCTTCGGTTGACCCGCTCGGCAACGCGGCGCGATCCACCGCACCAGACTGATCGCCCCGAATCAGCCACCACACGACATCCAGCCCGAACGGCAGGCCGACTCCCGCCGCAGTCATCGGCCGACAGAGCATCGCAAAGCTGAGGCCCACTCCCGCGAGACCCGCATCCCAACCGGACCGCGTGCGTCGCCACCGGATGATCCCCAGCAAAAACGCCGACAAGCCGACCAGCGTCGGATGATGGGCGAGCAGCAGGTTGCCGAACAATCCGATGCCCGGCGACAGCGCCATCGTCAGGCTCGCCACAACACCGACGACGCGCCCGCCGAGTTCGCGTCCCGTCCAATAGATCAGCATCGTGGCGAGGGCTCCCGCCAGCCACGGCCCCCAATACGGATGGCCCAGCGCCACGAAGGGGGCCAGCCAGAAACCGGTTCCCGGGTAGTAGCGGCACGCCATCCGGCCCTCGTTCAAGACGTGCATCTGATCGAACAACTCGGGACGGACGGGAGCACTGGGAAACGAGAACCGTCCGGCGAGCAGCGTCCTGGCCTGGAAGAGATAGCTGTACTCGTCGTGGTAGACGGGCGGCAGGTCTCCGATCCGCGAGCCGATTCCCGCGGCCACGGCCAATGAAACGACACCGCACATCAGTGCGAGGAACCAGTCCACCATGAAGCCGCTGCGACGCGGAAGAAGCTCTCTTGTCTGGACTCTCTTTCGCGCGGGCAGCATCACCACGACGGGGGCGGTCACCATCAGGAAAAACTGCGCGGTGGCCAGTCCCGGTTGCCATTCGGCAACCAAATCCAGCATCCCCACGACGCACGCGGCCAGCCCGAGCGACCATGCGGCAACCTGGACCGGCCATGCCACTTCATCGCGTCGATTCCCGGCGGCGGAAGAATCAGCCATCGACATGGGGAACGAGTCCCTTCCAAAAATCCGGTCGCAGTGAGGTCGGACAGTCTCGTGACTGGCGGCGTTTCCCGCAATTCTACCGCTCGATTCTTGAGCCACTTCCCCGAGACCGGCCTCTTCAAATCTTCGCACAATCCCCTCGGGAAGTCCCCTTGGGCGGGTCGTGGCGAAAACCACAGGAGGTTGGTACAAACGTCCCGCGTTTGGGAGTTCGATCCAACAGGAGCGGTTCCATGGGCTGGTTCGGCACGAAAGACTGGAATGTCATTGCGATCATCTTCGAACGCCGGGAGATGTACCGCGTCAACGGTCAGCGGGCCAAGGGGGGCGACGCCACCAAGGCCCGCGACGGCGCGAAGAACCACGAACGAACCCTCTACTGGGCGGTCTTCGATCAGAAGCGAGCCTTCCTCGAAGGGGACGTGGGCAAGGGACAGACCTCGGTCAGCCCCGACATTGTCCAGCGTCTCAAACGAGAACTCTCGACCAACATGACCGTCCAACAAATCCTCAAGCTGCTCGAACAGGGAGACTTGGCCAACGCCGCCAAGCCACTCCTCTGGGCCGGCTATCCCAAATCCGAACAGAAGTCGATGGACGACGAGTAACCGAAGACCCGGACGCTCCACGTTCGCGACATCGTGGCCGACGCTGCCAGCGTCGGCGTGAGCCTTGCATTTGATTGTCGAAGGACGCTGGCAGCGTCCACCACGAACCCGGTTTGACTGTGAATGGAACCCCGCCTGTGACCCGACCGACTCATGCGCCGCAAGCCCTGCCCGAACCGAGCATCAAACTGTCCGAAGGCTGGCACTGCCTGCATCTCTACTACCGCGTCGATCAAGCCGCGCTGAGGCAGTTGTCCGAAGAACAGATCGCCGAGGGACGTGAAGTCCTGACACATCTGCTCGACCCGACCCGGCCCGGCGCGCCCCAGCGGCTGCAGACGTCGGTCGTCTCCGGCCACAAGGCCGATCTCGGCCTGATGGTCATGGACCCCGACCCGTTGCTGATCGACGGCATTCGTCAGGGAGTCCGTTCGAGCCCGCTCGGCTCGGTCCTGATCCCGACCTACTCGTTCGTCTCGATCACCGAAATCTCTGAGTATGTTCCGACGATCGAGCAGTACTCGGAGCGACTACAACGCGAAGGAGTCTCGCCCGACGATCCCGCCTACGCCCCGAAGGTCGCCGCGTACGGACAGCGCCTGCCGATGATGAACAAGCAGCGGTTGTGCCCCGACTTCCCCGCGTGGCCCGTGACCTGTTTCTACCCGATGAACAAGGCCCGCCATCCGATCGCCAACTGGTTCACCGAGCCGTTCAGCGTCCGCTCGACCCTGATGGCCGAACACGCCACCAGCGGAATGAAGTTCGCCGGCAAGGCCTCGCAACTGATCACCGCCTCGACGGGCTTCGACGACTGGGAATGGGGCGTCACGCTCTGGGGCAGAAACCCGGCGTACATCAAAGAGATCGTCTACACGATGCGCTTCGACACCGCCTCGGCCAAGTACGCCGAGTTCGGCCCGTTCTACATCAGCTACCTGATGTCACCGGTCGAAGCCCTCGATCACCTGCAAGTCTGACCGCCGGCACGATCACCGAGATCGGAGTCCGCCCGCTGGAAGACTCGTGTTGGAAAACTCGTGCCACGGCTGTGTCAGCCGTGCGATCGGACGAACGTCTCGCGAAACTCGCACGGCTGACACAGCCGTGGCACGCGATCAATCCCGTTTCACGCGATCAATCCCGTTTCAACGGAAACGGCATCAACAGGCCGCGACACCGCCACGACGCCGCTACTCCGACACAACGACGGTGGCGCTGTCGAACTGGCTGCCGTCGGCGCGGATGACGCGGGCGGCGACTTCGACGGGATTCGGCGTGGTGACCGTGACGGTCGGAGACGCGTTGATCGTGCCCGCCGACATCGAGGTCACCGGGCCATCGGTAAACGGCCCGGCGGTTCCCTGCTCGCGCCAACGGAGCGCGACGGTATCTCCTGCCTGAGCCTGCTTACTGAGCGTCACACTGCCGTTGACCGTATTGCCGCTGCGGGTCGCGGTCAGGCTCACTTCGAGCGGTTGCGAGCGTGTGCGAATCACCGTGCGGGCGGAATCATAAGCCGCGCGCTTTGGGGCGGAGACCGGATCGTCCTCGTCATAGACGTTCGCGACGATCACGTCGAACTGCGAGACAATCGTGTCCCCGCGCGCGATCTTCTGCACGAGCGTCTCAGTAGCCGCGACCGTGTTCCCTGCGGCCAGCGAATCGTGGAAGGCATCCCGCGCGTTCTGCAGATCGGCGAGAAAGACGGGCAGAAACCCGCGCGACCGAAACTCGGCCGCCAGCGGAGTGGCCGCCGCCTTCAGCGTGTCGGCCGCGACGATCAACTGCTCGTCGGCCATGACAGAATACGCCGGCTCCAGATTGAAGCTCGCCACCACGACGTCGTCTCCCAGAAACCGGCCGATCGCCTTGCCGGTGTTCTCGAACTTGTTGCACTTCTTGATGAGAGCCGCCCGCGCCTGCTGCCGCCGCGCCGAGGGGACGGCAACCCCCACCTCCTGAGCCGACGCGGCCGTATGGATCGCGTCGATGACCTGCCCCATCTCGGTGATCAGAGCCGGAAACAGATCCCCCGTAAAATCCGCCGCATTGCTTCCGAGCAATTCCTCGACGCGATGATACATCATCAGCTTCGAGCGTTGTTCGTCTGTCATGGTGTGTTCCTTCCCTTGGGTTGAAACAAGAAGCAGATCGAAAGAGAACGAGTCGCGGTCATACCCGGCGGGACTCGCGGCAACAGCCTATCCCTCGCGCGATAAATCGTCAATAAAAATCTTGATAAAACTGTTCTCTCCATTCTTTGACGTCGTCTCGAATTTCTCACTCGTCAGCTCGGCATCGTCGGACCGCAGTTCCAAACCATCAGACCCGCCCCCGAACACCAAACCCGCTTCCTCGATGATGTGAGACCCCGTCTTCAAACTCTTCGACGCGATCTCCACTCCGTCAGACGCCGTCACCAGTCTGTCAGACGCAAACTCCCCACCCTGCGACGCCTGCTCCACACCGTAAGACGCGATCTCCAGATCGTAAGACGCGATCTCCAAGCCCTAACCCGCGATCTCGACACCGTTAGTCGCGATCTCCAAGCCGTAAGTCACGATCTCCAAACCCTAATTCGCGTCTCGGCAGCATAAGACGCTGTCTCGAACGCCTTACCCGGTGTCTCGAATCCATAAGTTCTTATCTCTACACCGTAAGGCGGCCTCTCGAATCCATAAGTTGCGATCTCAACAGCCTAACCCAGGGTCTCGAATCCATAAATCCCGATCTCAACACCCTCAGACGCGATCTCCACAGCCTATGAAACCATCTCCACAGCCTTTCGCCACGGTCTCCACACCCTGCGCCCCGGCCTCGCCTGTCTCACAAGCCGATTTGCCACAGTAAGATACGTCTTTCCACCTCACGCGGCGGAAATCGCCCACTTCCGGCCACCGGTCGGCGGAGCGACCGGCCTACCGTAGTCCCGTCGCTCCGCCGACGGGACGCCTTGGAAACCGGCCCCTCCTCGTCGCGGCCGAATCGCGGGCGGACGGCAGGATCAGAAGCAAAGCGGCTGGCCCCGGTGAGGTCATTCCCACGCCCCAAGCCGGGGCCAACCCGCTGGTGTGACCTCGCTCCCCTGCCCAGACCCGTTACGGGCAACAATCTCGCGATCAATTGTCTTTCGCGGCTTCTGCCTCTGCCTTTTGGCTCGCCTGTTTTTCGAGTTCGGCTTTGCGGTTTTCGATGTGGTAGAGCGCGTGCAACGAGGCCTGCCGCACCCAGGGACGCGAGTCTTTTCGCAGGGCCTCAACTGTCTGGCGAGTCTCGGGCTTGAGCTTGTCATCCCGATAAGCCAACACAATCCCCGCCCGCTCCCGAACCCCACTGTCAAAGTCAGCCAAATCTGCAATCATCCGTGCATCGGTCCAATCGTCTCGCTTCTGTCCCAACTGTCCAAGCGCTGCCACCGCTGCCTCTCTAACGAAGAAATAGTCCTGATCCTTGAGCAGCACGACGAGAGGGTCGATCACCGCTGGGTCACTTTTGCCCAGCAGCCCCAGGGTCTCCGCCGCGCAGAGGCGAACGTCGTCGTCCTCATCCTTGAGCAGCATGACGAGGGGGTCAATTACCGCCGGGTCGTTCTTCCCTAACTGAACCAGGGACGTCGCCGCGCAGTGGCGAACGTTCCAATTCGGATCTTTGAGAAGTGTGACGAGCGCGTCGATCACCGCCGGGGCGCTTTTGCCCAACAGCACTAGGGACGCCGTCGCGCAGCGGCGAACGTCGTCGTCCTCATCCTTGAGCAGCAAGACGAGGGGGTCGATCAGTGCCGGATCGCTCTTCCCCAACAGAACTAGGGACGTCGCCGCGCTTGAGCGAACGTGGCTTTCCTGATCCTTGAGCAGCATGACGAGGGAGTCGATCACCGCCGGGTCGCTTTTGCCCAACAGCCCCAAGGACGCCGCCGCGCAGCGGCGAACGTCGTCATCCTGATCCTTGAGCAGCATGACGAGGGGGACGATCACCGTCGGATCGCTCTTGCCCAACCTCCCCAGGGACGTCGCTGCGCTTGAGCGAACGTGGCTTTCCTGATCCTTGAGCAGCGTGACGAGGGAGTCGATCACTGCCGGGTCGCTTTTGCCCAACCACCCCAAGGACGTCGCCGCGCTTGAGCGAACGTAGCTTTCCTGATCCTTGAGCATCATGAGGAGGGAGTCGATCACAGCCGGGTCGCTTTTGCCCAACCTCCCCAAGAACGCCGCCGCGCGGGAGCGCACGCGGCTTTCCCGATCCTTGAGCAGCATGACTAGGCGGGCGATCACCGTCGAGTCACTCTTCCCCAACTGCTCCAAGGACTCGGCCGGCCCGGAGAAAAATTGATTGAAGATATTGAAGAATGCGCCATCGTCCATATCTTTTAGCGGTGCGACGAGGACATCTATCAGCGTCGGGTCACTCTTCCCCAACCGTACCAGCAATGTCGCCGTGTGAAGACGAATGTCGTTGTCCGGATCTTTGAGCAGTGCGACGAGGATGTCGATCACCGCTGGGTCACTCTGCCCCAACTGAACCAGGGACTCCGCCGCATCACGGCGACGAAGATTGAATACGTCGCGGTTCGGATCTTTGAGCTGTGTGACGAGAACGTCGATCACCGCTGAGTCGCACTGCCCCAACTGCACCAGGGACGTCGCCGCGCGGAAGCGAATGTCGTGGTCCGGATCTTTGAGCAGCGTGACGAGGATGTCGATCACCGCCGGGTTGCTCTCTCCCAGCTGGATCAGGGCCGCCGCCGCGTTAGAGCTAAGATAATTGAATATGTCATGTTTCGGACCTTTGAACAGTGTGACGAGAACGTCGATCACCGCCGAGTCGCTCTTCCCCAACTGGACTAGGAAATCCGCCACGCAGAGGCGAACCTCGAGGTCCGAATCTTTGAGCAGTGCGACGAGGTCATCGATCATCGCCGGGTTATGCTGTCCCAACTTCCTCATGGACTCCACCGCGCGGAGGCGAACATTACGGTCCGGATCTTTGAGCAGCGTGACGAGGGCGTCGATCACCGCCGGAGTGGTTCGCCCCCAGCTCACAGCATCGTTCTTATCAAAAAAACCTCTTGGTACGGAAATCGGTCGGTCGAGCCATTCGACTTCCACCAGTCCGAGTCGCGAGTCCGACAACAGCGGTATCAACCCATTCCAATCGGGTGTCAGACCTGTATTGAGCGTCAGACGCTGGTTGACCTTGTTCTCGGCATCAAGATTCGGCAGTTCATCTTTGAAGATGTGGGTTCCGAGCCGATACCGTGACTTCTTTCCCCACGGATCCCACTTGCGGGTGATGACCACCTCGGCCCGGTGCTGCGCGTAAGCGAGATCGGCGAACTCGACTTGGAAGGTGCAGAAATCCCACAGGAATTTCGGCGCGATCAGCAATGTGAGCAGCCCGAACACGAGCATGCT
Organism: Schlesneria sp.; assembly: GCA_031412755.1. GTDB lineage: Bacteria > Planctomycetota > Planctomycetia > Planctomycetales > Planctomycetaceae > Schlesneria. The sequence goes on from JANODP010000043.1 coordinate 14,316, forward strand.
GCGACGCGTGTAGTAGCCCGTCGCCCGGCGCATCAGGCGCTGTTGGTCATCGGACCGTTGTCGTCGAGGGACCAGCGTGCCGATACGGAGATACTCGGGAATCGACGGGTAGTTGCGCGGAAGCGGAACGCGAATCCACTGTTCGGTCCGTTCTTCCAGAACGAGGCGAGCACGACCGCGTGGGGTTTCGCGATCGGTGGCCGTCAGCCAGTCTCGCAGCGACGGAACGAGGTAGTCATGGGTCAGTTGATACCTCTGCTCGGTCGCCGTTGTTGCATCGGGGGATTCGCCGGCGACATCGTTGGGGGCGACCGGTGAAATCAGTCGTAGTTCGGTCGCCAGGATCGAGAGCACCGCTTCGAAGTCGGCGGGCTTGTGCTGATACCCGGAGGTTGCGACCAGAACCGAACGAGGCTGGCTGGTTCCCTTGAGTTCGGTGCCGCTCGGCGGCAACAGCCGCTTGAGTACCGCGATGGCCGCCGTGCGATGCGCCTTATGTGCGGGGTTCGCGGTCTTCGCGTCGAAGTTTTCTTCGAGGAACGCCCGACCGACTCCGGTCGCTCCTCCCAGCTTTTTCAATACGGCACCGGTCCACGGCTTGTCGCGGACCATGTCGGCGAACAACGCCAACTGCACCGCGATCAGATGCTGCTGATCGTCTTGGAGCTGGTTCAAGGCTTGGCTGAGGAACTCCTCCTCGTCGGCGGTCAAATCGACCGGTCCGGAGAAACGACCGTAAGCGCGGCCAAACTCGACCAGGACATTCCGCGCGTGGATCCGCTCGAAGAGATCGACCAGCAGCGTGTTGATGCCGTCCTGGGAGCGCACTTCCAACTGAGACAAGAATCGGTGAATGGCGAGCGGGAAGTCGACTCGCACCATCAACACGGCTTGAAGAATGCCGCCGTCACATTGACGCAACGCTCTCACGAGCGGCGCTGTTTCCTGAATGGGGTTGGCATGCAGCCACTGCTCGAACTGGTCGAGAATCAGGACGACCTTGCAGCCGCCGAGAACCTCCGGCCGATCGCGGATCGCCTGCAAGGCGGCCGTCAAATCGTCGCCGGGCAATTCGGGGAACAGGCGGCGCAACTTCGCGAGAAGTTGCCGCTCGGTGTCATTGGCGGTGGCTTCGAGATAGATCGGTCGCACGTACTCGACCAGTCGCGGCAGCAACCCCGCTTTGACGAGTGACGACTTCCCGCAACCACTCGGCCCATGCAGCAGACCGACCGCAAACGTCCGTTCGGGATCGACCTCTTCGAGCTTGTCTTTCCAGAACGCAATGCTTTCGGGGAGACCGCGATGATCGCGATGCCCAGGCAGAAGCCTCAGAAAGAATCCGCTATCGCGTTCGCCGAAGGACCGGAGACCGTGCGGCACAATCGATTGCGGTAGCTCGTTGGTCGGAGCCGTTTTCGGCTGCCGCAAGTAGAACTCTCTCGGCTTTTCACCACGAATGCCGCACAGCAGCAATTGAAATGCGGTCTCCGCGAGAGGCTCGATGGAATTGAACTCAATCCATGTCACGTCCTGGAGAAGTGGTGGCAACGTCGCCTTGCCCGGCTCCTTTGCTCCCGGCAGCAACACGGGAATGACGGGGTACTTGCCACCTGAGCTGACGAATTTCACGAGGGCTGCGTGTCGCTCCAGTTCATGCCACGGTCCCGTCCCCGCAGGCCCGTAGAAGATGATGCAGGATCGGCTCGTCGTGATCCCGTCTTCAAGACCTTGTATCGAAGATCGTCCGGGAGTCAGATCCCACTTATCGAGCCAAGTCGTGATCCCCTCCTGCTCCAACCGCAGCGCAATTCGCTCAACGTCCTCCTTGTCTCGGCTGTTATGAGACAGGAAGACGACGTACTGCTCAGGAGCTGCTGAAGGTGCGGCGGGCGAATTCATATCGACGGTCAATCATGGTGGGATGAGACGAACCGCTTTAACTTGGCTGTGCCGTGATCGGACGCCCGATCTGACAGGGAATCAGTCTGGCGATTCGACGGCAGCAAGTCGAACCTGCCCCCCAACGGCGGGCATTCCACTTCGGGAGCTTTCGCAAAGCGAGGAGCGATCCTGCCACTCGTCCGATCAACATGGGTGCAGTCGTTCATTGGTGGTCGTCTTCCGGTCCCCACGCCCCCGTCTTCGGGGGAGAGGGTTAGGGTGAGGGGGCCAGACGGTCGAGAGACATTTGGAATTGGCGAACCCCAGGGAAATCTGTCGTCAGCCCAGCGGTCATCACCCCTGAAGCGAGGGGGGGGCCCGCCCCCCCCCCCCAAACCCCCCCACACCACCGGCCGGGGGGGGAGGAAAAAAAAAAAA
>JANODP010000044.1:0-2697 GCA_031412755.1 Schlesneria sp.
CCCGCCCAGTTTGAAGTTTGGAGTGCCTGACCCCGGCTCGCGAAAAACATGACTTAATGACAACACATTCCCGACACCAAGTTTCCTAACGACTTTGAATCGGAAGACAGGGGCGCGGCGCGTGGCCGACGTACTCGCCCATCGGGCGAATCAGCCGGTTGTCGGCGCGCTGTTCCAGGACGTGTGCCGCCCAGCCGGACGTTCGGGAGAACACAAACAGCGGCGTGAAGAAGGGAGTCGGCAGACCCAGATGGTGGAAGGCGATCGCGCTGTAGAAGTCGAGGTTTGGAAAGAGTTTTTTCTCGCGACGCAGCACCGCCTCGATCCGCTCTGCGACGGGATACAGCCGCGTGTCGCCGACTTCGTCTGACAGGCATTTCGCCCACTGTTGAATGACGGTCGAGCGGGGGTCTTCCGTGCGGTAGACGCGATGCCCGAAGCCCATCACCTTTTCTTTCCGTGCGAGCAACTCCATGACACCGCGTTCCGCCTCGTCCGGGGATGCGAACCGGTCGATCAGGTCGAACGCGGCCTCGTTCGCACCGCCGTGCAACGGGCCTCGCAACGCACCAATCGCCGCCGTGATCGCCGAATAAAGATCAGACAGCGTGGACGTCACGACCCGGGCCGTGAAGGTCGAGGCATTAAACTCATGCTCGGCGTAAAGAATCAGCGACACATCGAGGACCCGCTGATGAACGGGAGTCGGCGCATGGCCGTGCAGCAGTTGCAGGATGTGCCCGGCGATCGTGTCCGCGTCCGAGGACGTCTCCAGCCGCGTCCCCGTGCTGTGAAACCGGTGCCAATACAGAAGCATCGCGGGGAATACGGCGAGCAGTCGGTCGGGGATGTCGAAGTTCTTCGTCTGGTCGTTCGCATCACCTTCCGGCTCCAGGCAGCCCAGTGCCGAACATCCCGTTCGCAGGACATCCATCGGATGGGTCGTGGGCGGGAGTTGTTCGAGAACGATTTTGAGTGGCGACGGCAACTCACGCAGGCCCTTCAGCCGCTGACGGTATTCGTCCAGGGTCCGTTGCGTCGGCAGGTCGCCACGCTGCAGCAGCCACGCCACCTCTTCAAACGTCGCGTGCTCGGCGAGGTCCTCGATGGCATAACCGCGATAGGTCAGACCGCAGCCCTCCTGGCCCACGGTGCTCAGAACTGTTTGACCGGCAATCACACCGGCCAGTCCGGCAGTTGACGAAGTGGTCGTCATGGCAGTCGTCCTTTGTGTATTCGTCCTGTCGCACTAATGGGTCTCATCTTCTTGTCATCCCGCATGCATTTCAGCGGCTGTCGCGGTGGCGAATCCTTGAAGCAAGAACTTAACCACAGATTTCACAGATGACACGGATGAAGAGGGAGATGAAAAGGTGCTCTTGGTCTTCGTCTGATCTGTGCCATCCGTGAAATCGGTGTGATCAGTGGTTCCGCCGTTTGCTCTTTGGTTGCGGCGTGGCCGCCTTGTCGCACCGAGCGACGATCCCGTGATGTCATTGTTCGCGATCCAGCCGTGCCTCGAACGAGTGATAGTCGAGCACGTCGTACAACGCCTCTCGTGTTTGCAATTCGGAGAGCAGCCCCGCCTGAGTTCCCGTGGCGCGCACGGTTTCGTAGACCCGGACGGCCGCCGCACTCATGGCCCGGAAGGCGGTCAGGGGATAGAGCACCAGCCGAATGCCGGCGTCCTTCAGTTCATCGACCGTCAGCAGCGGACTGCGTCCGAACTCGGTCATGTTGGCCAGTACGGGGACGTTCAGGGCCTGTGTGAATCTCCGGTAGTGAACGACGTCGGTCAGGGCCTCGGCAAAAATCATGTCCGCGCCCGCTTCCACGTAACGCGCGGCACGTTCGATCGCCGCATCCAACCCTTCCCCCGCCGCCGCATCCGTGCGAGCCATGATGACGAATTGGTCATCGCTCCGCGCATCGACAGCCGCCTTCAGCCGATGGACCATGACTTCCGTCGAGACCAACTGTTTTCCGGGTCGGTGACCGCAGCGTTTGGCGTCGACCTGGTCCTCCAGATGAATCGCCGCCGCGCCCGCGCGAGTCATCTCGCGCACCGTTCGGGCAATCGTCAGGGAACTTCCCCACCCGGTGTCGCAGTCGACGAGCAACGGCAGGTCGGTCGCCCCCGTGATGCGTCGAGCATCCTCGAGCACGTCCTGCAGACCCGTCATCCCCAGGTCGGGCAGGCCGAACGAGGCGTTGGCGACGCCGGCTCCCGACAGATAGAGGGCTCGAAACCCGGCCCGCTCCGCCAGTCGGGCGCAATAGGCATTGATGACACCGACCACCTGCAACGGTCGTTCCGCATCAACGCCGTGTCGCAAACGCCATCCGGAGGCTTCACTCACGGCAGTTCCTCGCGTCACGAGATTTGAATTTCGGCACGGGCCAGACTCCGGGCGATTGCGTGTTTGAGAAGGTCGTGTTGTCTCGCGGATCGCACTCGCGGGCTCATTCTACGACGGCCATCGCTGTGATAGTAGCAGAGTTGGTAGGCGGGTCGCCGATGAGGTGCAGCCGTTATTTGGTGGTCGCCTTTTCTGGTCTCCTCTCCCGCCCGTCTTCGGGGGGAGAGGGTTAGGGTGAGGGGGGATTCGTTTCAGAGCGCAGCAACCGGACTCACCGTGACCAAACTCGTGCAGATTCGTTTGCCATTTTTCAATGCTTCTAGATCACTCCGCCCCC
>JANODP010000045.1:0-8861 GCA_031412755.1 Schlesneria sp.
TTTTATTTTTGTTGTCCCTGACCCCTGACGTGGAACCTCTCACAGTGACAAGGACTTCTCAGATGGTTCGCCTTCTTGCCGCGTTGGCTCTGTTCGTCTCGATGCTCGCGTCGGCTCGTGCCGCCGATGAGCGGACGCCGCCGTCGCGGATCGTCTTCGGCTCGTGTTGCAAGCAGGACAAGCCCGCTCCGATCTGGGACGCCATCGTCGCCGGGAAGCCCGAGTTGTTTCTGATGATCGGCGACAACATCTACGGTGACTCGCAAGACATGGCCGTCCTCAAGGCGAAGTGGGACATGCTGGGAGCCGTGCCGGGCTATCAGAAGCTGAAGCAGACCTGCCGCGTCCTTGCCACGTGGGACGATCACGATTACGGAGCCGATGATGCCGGAGCCGACTTCCCGAAGAAGAAAGAGTCGCAGCAAGTGTTCCTCGACTTCTTCGGTGAGCCGGCCGATTCGTCGCGTCGCAAACAGGAAGGAATCTACACGAGCTACGAGTTCGGACCGGCCGAGCGGCGCGTGCAGGTGATCCTGCTCGACACGCGCTACCATCGCAGCCCGCTCAAGAAAAGCGGTCGCAAAAAGGGGGACCCGGGCTTCCTCGGACCGTACACCCGGAACACCGATCCCGGTGCGACGATCCTCGGTGAGACTCAGTGGTCGTGGTTCGAGACTCAATTGCGGCGACCCGCGCGGGTCCGGATCATCGCCTCCAGCATTCAAGTCCTGCCGAATCAGCACTACTGGGAGAAGTGGGGCCACTTCCCGCAGGAGCGAGTCCGTTTCATGCAGGCCATCCGCGACGCGCGGGCCACCGGCGCGATCGTCATCAGCGGCGACCGTCATTCCGCCGAGATCAGCCGCAACGACCGGCTGGTCGGCTACCCGCTGTTCGAGATCACGTCGAGCAGCCTCAACGCCCCGGCCCAACCCAAGGAGGAACCGAACCGCGACCGAGTCGGCGGCCTGCATGGCCAGGAGAATTTCGGAGTCGTTTCCATCGACTGGTCACAGCCCGATCCCGTCATCACGCTCGACCTGCGCGACGTCGCCGGCAAGCCCATCGAATCCCAAACGATTCGCTTGAGTGAACTCGCCCCGAAGTCGTGACCGGTCTGTTGTGTGCTGGTCTGCGTTGTGCACGGGTCTCCCGACCCCGCCGAACACAGACCCGCGCCGAACAGAGGATTTGCGGCGACGGTTCTGGGTTTTCGGCCCAACGGGCCATTCATTCACCCAGCCCGGGCCAACGGCCCGGGGGGCGGCCCCAAAGTGATGAAGGCCCAACGGGCCGACCGTTCACCTGATGTTGGGTCTCGTTCTTGGGTGTCGCACCCATCGGGTTTTGGGGTCGGCGAACGTTCCGTTGCCGATGGAATGGCCAGCCCGTTGGGCATCACACAATCGACTCGCTTGCGTCCCCGGGCCGCTGGCCCGGGCTGGACGAATGAATGGCCCTTTGGGCCGAAAGCAAACAGCCTGCTGTCGCTCGTCGGTCATGTGAGCTGAGCCTCCACCGACGGACACGCCGCATACCACCGGTCCAGCACCCCGCGCCACTCACCAAGGCTCCGGCATTTCGCGAAGGCGTTCCGCACTTCGGCGTGTTGCGGGTGCAGTCGGGCGTACTTGATGGCGAACATGCGCATCGTCGTGTTCGCGTTCGCTTCGTCACCGGCTTGCAGGCAGAGTTCGCAGTGCAGCTCCATCACGCGGCGTTGCTCGGCGAGATCGGGAATGGGGAGCGGCAGACCGGCCGCCAGCGCGCGAGCCTGCTCGAAAATCCACGGGTTGCCGATCGCACCGCGCGCGACCGAGACGCCATCGACCCCCGTGTAGGCCAGCATTTCCAGACAGGCCCGCGCGGTGAAGACGTCTCCGCTGCCGAGGATCGTCTTCGAGCCGGCATGTTGCTTGACCTCGCGCAGAAAATCCCAGTTGCTCGGGCCGACATATTTTTGCTCGACGGTCCGGCCATGCACCGTGATCGCCGCCGCGCCACGGGCGAACGCGCCGTCGAGGATGCGATAGAACCGCTCGCGGCTCTCGTCCGAGTCGTCCATCCCGCGCCGCATCTTCAGCGTGACGGGGATCTCCGCCGGAACGGCCTCACGCACCCGGCTGACGATCTCCAGCGCGACGTCGGGCTGGCTGAGGTGATAGCCGCCGCGACAGCCTCCGACCGCCGTCTTGACCGGGCAGCCGAAGTTGATGTCGATCACATCGAACCCCGCCGCAACCAGCCGCTGCGCCGCCGGTCCGAAGTCCGCCGGGTCCGATCCCATGAGCTGCCCGCCGACCGGATGTTCTTCGTCAGTGACAAGCAAATGATGCCGCGTGCGGCTGCGGGATTGTTTGAGGTCGAGCACGAACCGATCGATCATTACCTCGGCCAGCGTGTACGGCGCCCCGAGCCGCCGCGCGACAATCCGCATCGGCCCGTCGCTGTATCCACTGAGCGCGGCCTGCACGACGGGAAAGCCGATCTCAACGGGACCGATCCACAGCGGCCGCAGTTCCAACCGCTGCTCGAATGATTCGCGCGACCACTCCGCACGAGACCGAATCGGCGGCGGTAGTTCATCAAGTTGAGAAGTGGCATTCGTCACAGGTTGGCTTGCATCAATAGTGGTAGCGACAGGCGAGGACTCGAATCTTGTCTTCCCTGACCTGGTAGACGAGACGATGTTCGTCGTCGATCCGCTTGGACCAGCAGCCAGACAATTCGTGTTTGAGCGGCTCGGGCTTGCCGATTCCGCCGAACGGGTCGAATTGGGTGTCGAGGATGAGACGCATGATCCGTAGCGCCTTCTTGCGATCCTGCTGAACCCACCACGCCAGGTCTTCAAAGGCGGCGGAATCAAACTCCAAGTTTCGCACGGGCTTCCTCGACGCTGATGCCTTCTGTCCGATCCTTGGCCTCCAGCAGACGCTTGCGCATGGCCTCGCTGTTCAGCAGATAGGCCGTTTCCCGCTCGGATTCGATCTCGCGCCACAGCTCAATTGGCACGAGCACGCCGACCGCCTTGCCTTCGCTGTCGGACACATACTGGATTTCTGTTGGAGTCGACATGCTTTGCCTCCCATTGAGATTGAGGTGCAGTGTATTCAATGCGGTGACCATCGGCGAGTGCGGGTCTCTAGGTAACAGAGTCAGGCCACCGAGATCGACACCCTTTTGCGTCAGCGATAAGCTGAGCTACCGAGTTCCCTGTGATTCCCTGTGATGTTCGGATCGCACGCCTGCGGAGTGAAAAACGGAATACTGATGACCGGAACACGTGAACAGTCCCAAGGCAGCGATCCGATCTGGACGGCGATCCGTGCCGAGTCCTGGTCCGAATCAGAACGAGAACCCTACCTCGGCAAGTTTCTGACCGAAGTGATCTTGAAGAGCCGCCGCCTGGAAGAGGCTCTCAGTCGCATCCTGATGCGCAAGCTGACATCGGAATGCCTCAGCCCCGAACTGCTGCGTTCGTCGATCGACCGGGCGTTCGCGGAGTGCTCGACGATCGGACCGGCGATTCGCCGCGACTTGGAGGCCGTGCGCGATCGCGATCCCACGTCACGCGGTTTCCTGATGCCCTTCCTGTTTTTCAAGGGCTTTCAAGCGTTGCAGGCTCATCGAGTCGCCCACTGGTTCTGGGATCAGGGACGCCAGTTGTTGGCGGTCCATCTTCAGAACCGGATCTCGGAAGTCTTCGGTGTCGATATTCACCCGGCGGCGCAGATCGGCACGGGAATCCTGCTCGATCACGCCACGAGCATCGTCATCGGTGAGACGGCCGTCGTGGAAGACAACGTCTCGATCCTGCACGAAGTCACGCTCGGCGGAACCGGCAAGGTCTCGGGCGACCGCCATCCCAAGGTGCGGCAAGGCGTCCTCATCGGCGCGGGAGCCAAGGTACTGGGCAACATCGAGATTGGCGCAGGAGTCAAGATCGGTGCCGGCAGCGTGGTGCTCGATCCCGTCCCCCCGCACTGCACGGTCGCCGGAGTTCCCGCCAAAATCGTCGCCCGCGCGGGAATCGGTGAGCCCGCCCTGGAAATGGATCAGATGTTCCCCCACCAACACGAAGCCGGCAGCGGCATCTGACCTTTCAAACCGCCGCCAGGCTCACCTGCTGCGGTTCTACTTAGCCCGGATTATTCACGCCTCGGGTAGTGTTGTCGAAAGAGCGGGGCATTGAAGCCTGACGCGCAAGCGAAGGTATGTCACAGCAGAACCTTCGCTTGCGCGTCAGGCTTCAATGCGACCATGAACAATCCGGGTTAGCGGCCAGCTCAGGGTTTGGCCCGCGCGAACAACAACGTGCCGGTCACCTTGCGCACGGCGGGATCGGAAAACCGGAAGACCGCCTGGTCCATCGCGAAGTGAACGTAGACCGTGGCAAAGTTCAGCGCCAGGAACAGTCGGTTGACGGCCGTGTTGGCGAGCAGCGGCTCGCAGACGGCGGCGATCAGCGGCAGCTTGGCGGCGTTGTGCGGATGGACCGTCAGATCGAACAACGGCACGAGAGCCACCGATCCCACGGTCAGCACGACGACGGTCGGCCAGTAACTCCCCGCGATGCCTCGCCAGAAGCCATACCATCCGGACGCGGCCGGGATCTCGGTCCGATCGTTCTCTGCCATGTGCGCTGTGAGTGCGATCGAGACGAGCCAGTGTTGCACGCCCCACAACAGCACGAAACTGGCGGCATCGATCCAGTAGGCCAGAACCGACTGGATGGCCACCGCCGAGACGTAGAGGATCTTGGGGATCGACCGCTGCGGCATGCGCAGCTCACCGATCAGGAAGACCGTCGTGAGAGCAATCGTGATCACCGGCACGACGTAGCGCAGCAACTCCCACAGCCACAGAGATTGTTCGCGGGGGAACGTTTCGTAGAGCAGCGAGTCGCGCACGACTTCGGCGCCGTGTCCGATCTGGGCGATGACGACCGCGACCATGCCGACGGCGAGGCAGTACTGCTTCTCGAACCGCTTCAACCAGCCGCCGGGAGGTTGTCCGGACCGCTGCCGATAGATGCTCAACACGCCGTAGTGCTGCATCGCGAAATGCCACGAGTTGTAGAGGAAGAACAGCGTCGCCAGCAGATGAACCCGCGTGGGCAGATCGAGCGGGACCGCGGCCGACGGCGCAAACACGAAGAGAAACGTCGCACCGACCAGCCCCGCCGGAATCCACAGGAACCGCAGACGCTGTTCGTTCAGCAGCCGGTGATAGGCCGGCGTGCAGAAAGCGTTGAACGTCGTCGCGAACCGATGCGGCAGCCACAGCAGGAACACGGCGGCGAGCAACAGGCCCTGCGTTACACCGGGAAATGGAAGCAGGGCCAGCAACAGCAGCGGCAACCACAGGCCGGAGTGCATCCAGAACAGATCGGTCACGCGCGAATGCAGCCACGGTGACGCGGCCGTTGGCGAATTCATGAGGGACTCCGCAGCGTGAAGTTTTCCCAGACGACCTTGAAGAGCGGCAGCGGCTTGAATTGAGCCGGATTGACGTTCCGATAGCGCGGCTCGACCACGGCCAGGCTCCGCATCAGATCCTCCAGCGACAGCGTCGCCAGTTCCGGCGCGGCCAGTCGGCCCGAGCCGCGCTTCGAGGCGTATTCCGAGTTCACCGACATCAACTCCTCGTCGAACGCGGTCGCCACGCGGGGCTGCCATTCGGAAGGAGGCTGGCGCGAGACGAGGACCAGCACATACGACGGAGCCTGTCCTGCATTCAGCTTCGGAAAGCAGGTGAGGACCGTTCCCGGACCGAGCAACTGCTCCCGAATCCGGTCGTAGACCGTCAGCAGTTGGCGATCCGTCAGCTTCTCGCCCGTGAACGAGTAATTCAGTCCCGCCCGTCCGACGAACTCGATGATCGGAACATCGCGCAACCGCCCGCGGCATTCAAACAGATCCTCGGTGTGATACCGGTTCAGCCCGTAGGCGTCCGAGACCACCATCGTGGCCCGCTCCCCCGCGTTCAATCCCCACGGCGGAAGAAGTGCGTCGGCCTGCAGCGGCGCGTCCTCGGGCAGAAACTCGTAACAGACACCCTCGTCCAGAGGCAGTCCACCGGCGGTGGTCAGCCGCGGGTAATACAGCGCGGCCACGGTCTCGGTGGAGAACGAGCAGAGCGGTGCGAAGCGCGGCGGTCGTTCGGCAAACTGGGCCTGCAATCGTTCGAGGAACGGGCGGACATAGCCTCCCTGCCAGCACTGCACCGCCGTCAGATCGGGGAGCAACTCGTGCAGCCCCGGACAGTCCGATCGCTCGCTGAGTTTTCGAACTCGCACAGCCCTCTCACTCATCGCTGGTCCGCGTGAGTCGATGAACGATTGCAGAAGCGGCTCGGCGAGGAGACCGGCCATCTGTCCCCGAATCCGCTCCCATTCCAACTGAGCCCGATCGAGCAGCACCCACAGCGACGAGGGATTCGCCATCACGACCATCGACGGAGAGACCAGCCCCAGCAGCGCGAGATGAATCGCGTCCTGCGGATAGCGCTCGGCGAGGGCTGCCACCCGCGGCTCGAAGATGACCGACTCCGCAAACACCGACGCCAGAGACTCGGGCAATTGAAGCTGCCGGGCCATCAGGCTGCTGATCGAGTTGTCGGCCTTCAGCGACGTCAGAAAGTAAAACGCCGGACGGCCCGGTCTCACGTCGGCATACGCCAGCAAGACCTGCCGCAGAAACGTCTGTTGCAGGCGGTGAAGACGCTGTCGCGGATAGAACAGCCGCTTCGGCTCGTGCGTCGAACCGGACGTGAACGCGAAGTCAAACTCTTCGACGCACGCTGCGGAAACCACATCGATCCGCTGCCGCAGTGCTTCGCCATACGCCTGCGGCACAAGGGCGCCGATCTGATAGTGCCGGGCCAACTGCAATTGCTCGCGGCGATATTCCTGGAGCCGCCGCGTCGCGCTCGCATAGTCCCGCGAGACGACCCGCTCCAAAGCCACACGGATCGCCGCGTCGCGCGACGGCTCGCCAGCAGGACTCGGCAGCGGCAATTCGTCGAGTGGAGAAGTGGCGTTCGTCATGCCGACAATTGTGGCGACTGCCCGCTACGTTGGGAACGCCATGGGAGTATCCGGCGCCGGACCGTTGCCCGTCGGCGGTTCACGTCGAACTCTGCGTGGTGTCGTTCACAGCCGAGCGTCCTGGCGACATCTCTCTGAGTCGGTCTCCCCTCCCACGGCTGACACAGCCGTGGCACGCGAGTCCGGGTCGAGACCCGCGCAGTCGGTGCCAGCGCGGGCTGTCTCGAAGGGGAGACCGCGACCGTCTCGGATCGACAGGCGTGGAGCGAAGGACTCACACAGGCCGTCGAATCCAAAGAACGTCTCGTCGGGACCACCAAAATGGGGGTCGAGGCCACGAAAACGGACCCACGTTCGTCTCCCGATTCCAAAAGTGCGCTCCCCGATCCAAAATGTTGGTCGCCCGACCGGCCCAGTGCATGGCCCGACTCAAAAGGTGCGTCGCCCGACCGGCCCGGTCTTTACTCCGAAGGAGTTGCGTCACACAGCCCGGGGGTGCGAGCGGAGCGAGCTACCCCGGGTCGGGGAGAAAACAGGGTTTGTACCCTGACGGGGTTCCATCCAACGGTGCTCACCGAGACATTGATGACACAACCCTTACAGGGTTGACCGCCCGATCGGCCACGCGACCCCGGGGTAGCCGCGAAGCGCGGCAACCCCGGGCTGTGAGACGCAACTCCTTCGGAGTAAAAGCCGGCTGATTCGGATTCAAGACCAACCCACAATCACCTGAGCGTCCCCGCGGAAGGGATGCCATCCCCGAAGCCGGAGCCTTCCCACCCGAAACCGGAACTTTCCCGTTGGCCAGACGCAGCCACACGTCCGATTGTGTGTCCGGGGTCAGAAGCCGCAGGCCCGGAGGGCCGACAGGAAATAGCCCGACCCGTCAGGGCCGGGACAGTGCGGCCGAAGACTCGCGCGAGGTCCGCAGGACCGGCACCACGTCCGTCGAGGCACCCCGCACCCGTTGCCGACGAGAGCGTACCGGCCCTCCGGGCCTCATTCGTGGTCAATGACCCCTTCCCGGCCCTCACGGGCCGGGCTATTTCCTGCCGGCCCTCCGGGCCTGAAACAACGACGCACAAACCGCCACAACATCCGGGGCCAGTCGTCCATCTCTACCCCTTCGCCGGGTCACCCGCCGCCATCGCGGCCAGCAAGAGGTCATAGTTTTCACGGGCGGTGATCGTGTTGGGATGCTCATCCCCCAAGCTCGACCGGAAGATGTCCAGCGCGCGGCGCATCATCGACTCGGCCTCCGCCAGACGGTTCGTGGTCTGGAGCAACAACGCCAGGTTGTTGAGGCCGTTGGCCACATTTGGATGTTCCGCTCCAAGCGACTGCTCCCAGATGTCCAGCGCGCGGCGCATCAGCGGCTCCGCCTCCGCCAGACAGTTCGTCGCCTGGAGCAAATGAGCCAGATTGTTGAGGCCGTAGGCCACTTGCGGATGTTCGGCTCCAAGGGACTGCTCCCAGATGTCCAGCGCGCGGCGCATCAGCGGCTCCGCCTCCGCCAGACAGTTCGTGGCATACAGCAATGTCACCAGGTTGTTGAGGCGGATGGCGACTTTGGGATGGTTCTTGCCGAAGGAGGCTTCACCCATGGCTAGGGCGCGACGTATAAGCGGCTCCGCCTCTGTCAGCCGGTTCGTGTCCTGCAGCACCCGTGCGAGATTGTTGAGGCGGATGGCGACTATGGGATGGTCCTTGCCGAAGGAGGCTTCGTCCATGGCGAGGGTGCTGCGCATGAGCGGCTCTGCCTCCGCCATCCGATTCGTGGCCTTGAGCAACTGCGCGAGGTTGTTGAGGGCTA
>JANODP010000046.1:0-20303 GCA_031412755.1 Schlesneria sp.
GCTGCGCCCTTCGTTACCTTCGTTCGCTTCTGTTCAAAATCTTCGCGGCTCGCGAACAAACAAAACGTGAGGAGTACGGCGCGACCTTCAGCCGCAACCAAAGTAGCCTTCATCGCTCCGCGTGAAGTGAGCCGATTGTGAGCGGACCCTGCTTCAACAATTGGCACCGAACTCGCGCACGGCTTTCTTCACGCGGAGCGATGAAGGCTACTTTTAAGTCACATCGTCATTCGTCATCCGAGCCCGACAGCGCCATCCATGAACGGTTCTGATAGCTGCATTGGCAACCGGCCGAGGCGTCCGGGACGAGCACCAGTCCGCCGACGGGCAGTGCGTTGATCCAGCAGCCGGGGCGGATGCCGCCGACGTTCTCGACGCCGGAGCCACGCGTCAGATCGAGATACCCCAGCGTGGCCGAGCGGAACAGCAGCATGTGTTTCGAGCCGGCCAGTTGTCCGCAGCCGTAGGACCGGTTCAACGTGAAAGGCTGATCTTCGCCGGTCAGCAGATTCCAGGCTCCGCCTTGAGCGTAGATCGTGCGGTCGTTGATGAGCGGTCGCGTGATGTATTTGGCTTCCTTGTCCCACAACCGCTTGCCGGTGCTGCCGCAAAACACGGCCAGACGTCCGCCCACTTCGGACGGGAGTTTGAACCGCGTCGATTGATAGCCCATCAGGAGTGCGTCGTGCTGCGGACTGAAGGCGAGCATCGTGCCGAAGGCATCGCGGTCGGATTTCCAGACTTGTTTGCCGGTCGCCGCATCGAGTGCGATCAGTCGTCCGGGCGGATGTTTGACCTCCTTCACCGGTGCCCGCCTGGCGGACTTGTCGGAGGGATCCCACTTGTCACCGTCCGCCACAGTTCGGTCGATCAGAAACACTCGCCCCGCGCCGATGGCGATCGTGTTGTGACGGATGGAGGCCTCCGCATCGTAGCGCCAGCGCAGCTTGCCGGTCTGAGCATCGAGCGCGAAGAACGTTGTGGACTCGCCCCACAGGTCGCTCATGTCGGCTCGCCCGTAGGCGAACAGCACTTGATGTTTCGGATTGGCCAACGAGCCAAACAGCAGTTTGCCATCGCTGGCGATGTAACCCCACGAGCCGGGTTTGCCGTCACGCTGGGGCGGCGCGGGAAACTCACCCAGCTTGCGGCCGGTCGCGGCATCCAGCCGGTAGCAGCGCTGCTTGTCGTGGACGTAGACGCTTCCCCCAGCGACGCAAAAGTTGCTGCCGGTGACGGCCGTGCCCGACAGGTGCTCGGCATGGTGTGCCTGCTGGATATTGGGCAGCGGGAACTCCCACAGGTTGCGGCCGTTGTAGGCATCGACCGCCCGCAGCGCGCTGATCCCCTCGACAAACATGCGGCCGTCCTGAAACAGCGGAGCATGTCCTCGGCCATGCCGCTGCGGCATCTCCAGGTCCACGTCGCGGAACCAGAGCGGACTCAACTCCCCTTTGACAATCTCATCGGCCGAGCAGCAACTGTTGCCGAGATCCGAATACTGGTGCGTCCAACTCCCCGCCTTCGCCAGGGGACCGCGCGTGACGACCTGCATGGCACCAGGCCGCCCGGTGCAGATCGTGCCTCCCGATGGCCTCAGCGCTTTCGGAGGAGTGTTGGCCGACATGTCGAGCGGCCCATCCGCGAGCGACTGCGCCGAGACCACCAGGTCGGCGAAGTATTTGCCGTAGCGAATGCTCTCCGCGGCTCCCTGATGGACGGTGACTCGCACACCATACAACCCGGCCGCGCTGAGCTTCTTCCGCAGCGAGGCCACGTTCTCGGCCGACGGACTCAGGGCGTAGATTTGCAGATTCGTTTTCTGAGCCAAGGCCACCGCCAGCGCCCCGTCGCCGCAATCGAGGTCCAGGCAAAAACCCTCTTTCATACCCGTGCGCCGAATGATCTCGTCCGCTGCCGCCGCAACTCGCTGATCGACAGGGAACTGTTCGCGTGGCGGAGCGATCTTGGCCGGCGCGGGATGCGTGTCGCCATCGAAGCAATAGATCGAGCCGCGATCGGTGCTGACATACAGCCGACCATTCGCGGCGGCCAGTCCGTGCGGCGTGCCGTCCACCTGAGCCGACCAGATCACCTGGTGAGACTTGGCATCGACGGCCGTGACCGATGTGCCGCCGCCCGCGACGATCATGTCTTTCGCCACGATCACCGCCGCGCTGCCATCCACCCCGGCCAGCGACCAGACGACTGGATGCTCCAGCGATTCGGCGGGGACGCCCTTGCGATCGGGCGCGGTTTTCTTGACCAGAGTCACGACGCGCACATCTTTCTTGGTGCCGTGCACGATGCCTTCCGGCATCGCCGCGATCGCGCCCAAACCGAGCTTCGATTCCAGGGCACCGGTCGCCACGTTGAATGCCACTCCGCCGTTGTAGAAGCGCGTGCCCGACACAACCGTCTGCGTTCCCCCGGTGTGGCCGTTCGCCTGCAGGTGGTAATACAAAAACTCACCGTCACGGCGTGCGAACCCCGCCGGCACCGCGCGACCGGTCGGCACCAGCAGTTTGTCTTCGGTCGCAACCAGATAACCCTGAGCCGACACGCCGCTGTCGGCCATCGCACCACCATGCGGTTGCGGCATGTAGATGTGCCCTGCCTTGTCGTTGCGCCACAACTCGTTGCCCGACTGCGCATCAATGGCTTGCAGAGACACACCCTCGGACTGCCAGATGCCCGCCGCGAAATAGACGATGTTGTCGCGAATGACCGGCCCGCCGCGCGCCGGCCAGCGTGAGACCATGCGGCCGTTCCCCAGGATCAGCTCATCACTCTGCCCGCCGCGCCATTTCTTTTGCAGCGATCCGTCAGCCGCCGCGAGGCAGTACAGAAAACCGTCGTCGCTGACGACGAAGACGCGATCCTTCCACACGGCGGGAGCGAACCGTACCGGAGCATCGGCGAAGAAGGTCCATTTCTCCTGACCCGTCGCCGCGTCGAGTGCCACCACCTTGCAGTCGGTCGCACTGCCGAAGAACAGCAAACCACCGGCGACGACGACATCATGGACGCGATCGAACATCATCCGATCATCGCGCGGCCAAGCCGGAGTCGGCGCATGAGTTGGGCTGTAGATCCAAGCGTGCGAGAGCTTCGCGGGGAGCGACTCGGTCGTGTACCCGCTACGTGCCGCGTCGCCGCGATACGTCGGCCAATCGGCAGCTTGCGCTGTAGAGAAACATCCAGTCACGAGCAGCAGGCAGGTTGCGAACTTGTGCATGAGAATCTCCGTTGGCGATTTGTAGGATGGGCACTCTTGCCCGTCATCCGAATTCATAAAGCCGGACGGGCAAGAGTGCCCATCCTACTCGGGCATTGACCGCTTCTCCGCATTTTCGCCCAGTTTTTCATGTTGATCGACTCGATGCGACAACGAGCCACATACGGCACAGTCGGGTTGCCGCGCGATGGGAACGGTTCGAAACGACATATCTCGCAAGTCGAACGTCAGCAGACGGCCGGTGAGCGACTCTCCGATGCCGGCGATCAGTTTGATGACCTCCATCGCCGCCAGCGAGCCGACCGTGGAGGAGACTGCCGAGAAGACCGGGAACTCGCGCTTCCAGTTCGGCGGTGGCTCGGGGTACAGGCAACTCAAACACGGCGTGCGGCCGGGGACGATCGTCATCAGCCGGCCTTCGAGTTCGTACATCGCCGAATCCACGAGCGGCTTCTGCTGACGGACCGCTTCGCGGTTCATCAGCAGGCGTTCGGCGAAGAGCGGGGCGGCACTGACCACCACATCGCAGCGGCCGACCAGCTCGGCGGCGTTGGAGTCGCTGACGTTCTCGGCGACTGTTTCGATTTCCACATGCGGGTTCAGCTCGCGCAATCGACGGACCGCCGATTCGACGCGCGGCTTGCCGATCCAGTCGGTCGTCATCAGCAACTGGCGGTTGAGATCGTCGATTCGCAGATTACCGGCATGAGCCAGAACCAGCCGGCCAATTCCCGCCGCCGCCAATTGCATCGCGGCCGTTCCGCCGACTCCACCGATGCGCGAGACCAGGACCGTGGCGTTCTTCAAGCGGCACTGTCCCTCTTCGCCGAAATCGCTGACCGAAAGCTGCCACTCGTAGCGGCTGCGTTCGTCAGACGTGAGTTCGGGAAGATCGAGCATCGCAGTTCACCTCTCAACCGCCGGCGATCGGCGGCAACAGAGTCACAACGTCATCCGAGTGCAGCACGGTCGTTGCCGCCTCGCGGGCCGGCACGGCTGCATCGTTGACGACGATGAGCAGGCTCGGACGCGCTTGCCCGGTCTCCGTCACGAAGTGAGCCTTCGCCGCATCGTGCGTGGTCGCCAACTGGTTGAGCAAATCGGCCAGACAACTCCCCTCAGGAATCTCGATGACTTCCTCGGCACGGCCAACGGCAGCGCGGATCTGCGCCATGTATTGCACGCGGAGTTTCATGTTTCGGTGCTCCCGGCAGGGAGCGAATTCAGTTGATCGAGCGGATGTTCGCGCAAGCGGCCGGCTTCGAGAATGAACAACTTCTCGGCCAGCGCGCGTGCCTCGGCGCGGCTGTGAGTGATGTGCAGTGTCGTCAGGCCGCTCTCTTTTTGAATCGAGCGCAGCAACTCGCAGAGCCGGTCGCGAGTCACTTCGTCCAGAGCGTTCAAGGGCTCGTCGAGCAACAGAACTCGTGGCCGAAACGACAACGCCCGGCCGAGAGCGACTCGCTGAGATTCGCCGCCGCTGAGATTCGTCACGCGGCGTTCGAGCAACGGCTCGATTCCCAGGACGTGAGCCAGTTCGGCAACTCGATCGCGAATCATCGCCGTCGAACAATGACGGACACGCAGAGCGAACTCCAGATGCCCGCGCACGGTCATCATCGGGAATAGGGCGAGATCCTGCGGGACATAACCGACGCCGCGGTCGCCCGGTTTCCAGCGTGTCATGTCGCTGCCGTTCAGCAGGACTCGGCCGCTGGCCACCGTCCGCAGTCCGCAGATCGCTTCGAGGATCGTGGTCTTGCCCTGACCGGTGCCGCCCATCAGCACGGCGTAGGTTCCCTCCGGGATCGTCAGGACCATGTTCGTCAGCGAGAACGGTCCGGAGCGGATCGTGATGCCGTGCAGTTCGATCATCGGACCACCTTCGTTCCAACCAGCCGCACCACGCCGAGGACCACCATCGCGGCCAGCACCATGAGTAGTGAGACCGCCACGGCCGCTTCCAATTGCCCGACGCTCAGTTCCAGGAAGACCGTCGTCGAGAGAACTTCGGTGCGCATGCGGGTCGCTCCGGCGAAGACCAAGATCGGACCGAACTCCCCCAGCGACCGCGCCCAGGCGATGGTCAGTGCCGCCACGATGCCCCGCCACGCCTGAGGCAACGCGATCTCCAGAAACGCCCGACTACGGTTGCAACCGAGCGTCATCGCAACCTGTTCGGCGCGCGGATCGATTTGATCGAACGTCACCCGCATCGTTTGCACGGCGAACGCGCACGCCACCGAAAACTGAGCCAGCACGACGGCCGGTTCGGCGTAGGTGACTCGCGGCTTCCAGTAGCATTTTGCGAACGGAATCAAGTTGTTCCACGAGCGAATCAATACGCCCAACAACTGCTGCATCTGCTGTTCGAGATTCGTGCCGCCGATCGGCAGATGGAACAGGATCAACAGGCTGAGCCCGATCACCAGCGGCGGCAGCACCACGGGAATGTCGATGATCGTGTCGATCAGCCAACGGCCTCGAAACGAGAACCGCGACAACAAGTATCCCAGCGGCGTCGCCACCCAGATCGACAGCAGCGCCGAGATCGTACACGTGATCAGCGTGAGCCGGATCGCGTGTTGAATCTCCGGCTTGCTCAGCGCGGCGGCGAAGTGTTTCGGCGACGTGAACGCGATGTCGGCCGCGAGCAGCGCGACAATCAGCAGGACAAAGCTGCCACCGAGTCCGCCCATCACGACGAAGAACGGCACGTCCGATCCCGCACGATGCGGCCGGGTAGATGCGGGAGTTGGAGCCGGCGAGTCACTCATCGCGGGGTGTCATCGTGTTTGTAGGATGGGCACTCTTGCCCGTCCGTATTTTTTCTCGATCTCGCCATCGCCGAAGGCGACGGGCAAGAGTGCCCATCCTACTTCTCGCCGACCCACTGGAATCCTTCGCTGGTGAACCGCTCCTTCGAGGAGTCCGCGCGAATCGCCCGCCGCAGTCGTTCGGCAAGCTGCTTGTTCGCGGAATCCTTCGCCACTCCAAACGGCTGCGTCGCGACCGAGCAGGGGATCCCCTGGATGCGGATCGCGTCGAGAAACTCTGCCGACCCGGCCGCGTTGCTGAGATACGCCACGGCCGCGTCGAGCGAACCGGACCGCATCTGATTGACCAGCATGTCCCCCGTCGGCGTCTGCACCGCGACGTTCTTCATCACCTCTTCCTTCACGCCCCCTTCGTCAAACGTGCGCTGCGTGAGCCAGCCCATCGCACATTGTTTCTCGTGACCGATGCCGACTCGCAGGCCCGGTTTGGCGAGGTCGTGCAGCGACTTGATCTCGTGCGGGTTCCCCTTCTTCACGAGGATGACCAACTCGTTCTGCGAGACACTTTCCGAATCGGGAAACAGTCCGCGCACCTGATTCATGAACTCCACGTCACAGGCAAAATAAGCGTCCGGCACCTGCCCCGCCTTCATCTGCGCGACCAGGATGCCGCAGCCGTTGTAGACGCGGGTGACGCGCACTCCTTCGCGCTGCTCGAAGTCGGTGATCGTCGCTTCGATCGCCGGCCGCAACATCGAGCCGGAATAAAGCGTGATCTCCGGCTGCTCGGTCCAGGCATCGCCGTCCACCGGTTGAAACCCGAACTCGCGATACTGCAGCAACCCCTTGTCGCTCGCCGCCAGATAGCGGGCGAAGTGCAAAGCCCGTCGCGGCTGACGGCTCGACTTCAGCACCGCAACGGCAACGCGAGCCTGCACCGATTCCAGTTCCGGCAGAGCGACCGCTTCGAGCGTGTCGTAGTCGTACAGGACCGCATCGAACACGATGCCGGCATCGACCGCTCCGACCTTCACGTCGTTGGCCACTTCGTTGACGGTCGTCTTGTAGACCGTTGTGTGCGCGTGCAGCTTCTCCCACTGACCACTGCCCGTGAGCCCGTCGCGCGTCAGCTTGCCAATCGCCGCAGCCTCGGGACTGGCTTGGGCCAATCGCACGTCGTCCCGAATCAAATCTTCGAGGCGGGCAATCTGTTTGGGATTCCCCTTCGCCACCGCGACCACCGCCTGCATCTTCGCCAACGGAAACACGGACGACTCACCGGTCAGCAACTTCCGCTCGCGAGCCAACGCCAGGTAGCTGTCATCCGCCGGCAGATAGAGATCACCCGTCCCCGACACCTCCAGCGACGCGAGCAACGTCTGCGACGGCCCATACTGAATTTGCAGCGGCGTCTGGTAGTCCCGTTCGTAGTCGCGACGAATGGCTTCCAGCACACTCTTGTTGCTGGCCGCGCAATAGATGACAAGCGGTTCGTTCGTCTCCGACTTGGTCGTGGCCTGCGGACGCCGAACCAGGCTTGCCGCCAGGAGACCCAGGAGCGCGAGCGAGGCCAGCATCAGCGCGGCAGGGCGAGCGATTGATCCGCGGCGCGGGCCCGCGACATCGAAGTGCGTCACCGAGTCGTCGGAGAAGCGCGGCGGCGGCGGCTGGTACGGTGGATGACGGCGGCAAAACATGGTGAGGCCAAATGAACTCAGGCGGGATCGATCAACACACGGACACGGTTCGCATCCTAACTCGGATTATTCATGGCCACCACGGCGGGGTGGCCGGGTCTGGCGGCTTTGCGGAAGGCCCGGAATCTATTGACGTGACCATGTGGTACAGACTCCTGATCATCACGCTACCACAGGCCGCGCGCCGGGTGCCACTGGCGAGGGGCTTCGCTCGCCAGTGTTCTTCGAAGGCACTGGCGGATCCCCGATCACCGTTTGTCCTTTCGCCGGTCGTCCACATTGGTGCCGGCCTCGATGGAATTGTTGTCGAGCACCACGGCTCCCGCCTGTTCTTCGATCAGCACGCCCACCGTTTGCTTCCGCTCACCCTCCTGGCGCGTGTCGCGGATCACGTTGCCTGTGAACACCAGGTCCTTTGTCGCGCCACGCACACGAATGCCGGGCGCCTCCTTCGTCACGCCGTTGTTCTCGATGATGTTCGCTTCGAGCCGATTGCGGTGTCCGGCCATGGCTTCGGTTTCGTTGCGGAAGAGGACGCCGGCTTCGTCGTTCAGCCGAATCTGGTTGCGCTGAATCAGATTGTCCGAGTCTTTATGGCCAATCGAGATTCCGAACCGCCCGTTGCTTTCCAGCACATTATCCTGAAAGACGCCGTGCCTGACCCGCCAGCACAGGAACAGGCCGTCCTCGCCGTTTCGACGCGCGGCACACTGCTCGACCAACGGTCGCTGCGAGCCGCTGCCGGGATGAAAGCCGAGCGACGCATTGTCCTCGCTCACGCAGTTTCGAACCACCACGTCGTTGGACTGCTGGAAGCTGATGCCATCGCCATTGAAGTTCCGCACCGCACAGGCCTCGATCACCGTCCCGAAGCCGCGATACAGAAAGATGCCGGCGCCGCGGCAGCCGTTCAGATGCGCGTTGTGCTGCTTGTTGCCGTCGATGGTCAGACCTTCCAACCGGCAGCCTTCGAGATCGTAACCGCTGATGACGGGGAACAGCGTCGCCGCCGTCGCCCCGTTGCGAATCATGCAGTCGGCGTTGAGCGGCTTGTCGATGGAGAACGTGTTATCGCTGCGGCCCGTGATTCGCGCCACCGTGGTGTGAAAGCCACCGGAATTCTTGTCCCAGATCGCCACGCCGTGGCCGACCTCAAAGCCGGCCGGGTCCTGCACAGTCAACTGTTCCTCGCCGAAGTCTCCGTCACAGCCGAGCAGCGACGAGACGGCATCCGCCTTGCGCAGAATCGTTTGTCCCTTCACTCCGCGGACGGTGACGTGCGGCCGCAGGTGCAATGAATCACGCATCGTGTACGTCCCCGCCCCAATCTCGACCGTGCCGCCGCCGAGCGCCGCGATGTAATCCACCGCCGCCTGCAAGGCGCGGTTGTCCGCACCGACGATGTCCGCACCGACGATGTCCGCGCGCTCTTGGCCGACGGAGATGACAGGCCGCTGCTTCATGGCCGAGTGCATCCGCTTCGGAAGTTGCCGTTCTTCCGGCTTGGGAGCGAAGTCCTCCTGACCGAGGGCGGCCAACGGAGCCAGGCCGGCCATCAATGCGAATCCGAAGAGTTGAAGCACGATTCGTCTGTGGGTGGTCTGCATGGCTTTCCGTTCCTGGATGAGATCCGTTTGCGCCTATTGCCCAAGGCGTGTTCGCGATTCTGTCGAGCCTCGCATTTCGATGCAAGCCGCACCCTGCCACTGAAAAGCCCAGCGCGGCCTGCTGCCGCAACCAAAGTAGCCTTCATCGCTCCGCGTGAAGTGAGCCGATCGTGATTGGACTCCGACACCAGCAATCGGCACCGAACTCGCGCACGGCTGACTTCACGCGGAGCGATGAAGGCTACTTTCAAGCAGAAGAATTTGCGCAGCCCAACAAGAAACAAAACGTTAGTAGTATGGAGGCATTCGCACTCAACAAGCGCAAGTGTGTTGGATCTGGCGGCCGCACTCTGGTCACTCTCGCACCAAGTACCGGGAACGGGCCGATCTCGATAAAGTCTGCTCAACCGCGGCTTGACCGCATGTCGCCTTTGTCATGAATGACTCTGTTGCAGAGATCGGCTGGGTCATCTCAAATGCATGGCCATTGGAACCGGCGAAGTACGGTCGCCCGAACATCAGAACCGTGGACGTGACAGAACATCCTTGAAGGGCCGGAAACCGTGAGTTCTCGAACGACCATCCTGGCTCTGGTCTGGCTGCTGTCCTGTGCTGGATTCGCCATGTCGGCGGATCGTCCCGCACGAGTGACAACAGATTTGATCGTGCTGTACACGTTCGAGCGTCCCTCCGATGACATCATCCGCGACCGGTCCGGGGTGGGCGATCCGCTCGATCTTCGGTTTGACAAGGCGCAGGGACTGACCTGGCGCGGCGATCGGCTGATGGTGACATCGGACGTGGACAATCGACTGCTGGGGAAGATGCGTCCGCAGCGGTTGCAGGCGGAGATCCTGCGGGATGCGATGCTGGCCGTCAGCGGGACGCTCAACCGGCAGATGTGCGGCCCCGGCTTCAAACCGCCGATCAGTTCCGAAGCGATGGTGGCTCGCAACACGAAGGATCCCTATCCCGCCAAGGTCGAGGATTCGGCCGCCCTGCGTCGCCGTTCGGTCTACATGTTTCACAAACGGGTCGTCCCGTATCCGCTGCTGCAAGCGTTCGACAAGCCCGACGCGCAGCAAAGCTGCAATCGGCGAGATCCCACGACGGTCGCTCCGCAGGCGCTGGCCTTGCTGAACGACCAGTTCGTGCGGACGGTCGCCCTGGACTTCGCCGATCGGCTGATCAAGGAGGCGGGAGCCGAGCCCCCGCCATGGATTGACCTCGCCTATCAACTGGCCCTCGGACGATCGCCGAGCGAATCGGAACGGACCGCGTCGCTGGAGTTCGTTCAGACGCAGATCAAGGAACGGTCCGGTCGCTCACCTCAGACTGCGGCCGAAGAAATCCGCCGCCGAGCGCTGGCCGACCTGTGCCAGGCCTGGTTCAGCCTGAATGAATTCCTGTACATCGACTGATACATCGACTGAGAGGTTGGGAGAATGGCAGAACGATGCGGGCAGAACGATGGAAGAAAGAAGATGGAAGAAAGAAAAAAGAAATCAGTGCGGAAATTCGTCTTCATCATTCTGCCCCCATCGTCCTGCCATTCCTGCTTTGGGGAGTGACTGTGGCACCCAGAAAGCAAGTGATTTAATTTCGGATGGCCTCTGAGCGAGACGACGATGCAGACACTTATCAAAAGCAGTTCCCACTGCGGACGATTCGAACCGATCGTGAACCGACGGCATTTTCTCCAGCGAGCCGGTGCGGGCTTCGGCTCCGTGGCGCTGATGGACCTGCTGGCCGGGCAGGGTTTGCTGGCTGCCGACTCTGCCAGCGATGGTCCCCTGGCACCCCGGACGCTTCATTTCCCGGCGAAGGCCAAATCGGTGATCTGGCTGTTCATGGAAGGGGCGCCGAGCGCCGTGGACACCTTCGATCCCAAACCGGAACTGACGAAACGCGACGGCCAGAAGATTTCGATCGATGTCTTCAACGGCAATCCCGGACCGCTGATGAAGTCGCCATTCCAATTCCAGCAATACGGCGAAAGCGGGGCCTGGGTCTGCGACAAGTATCCGCACGTCGCCAGGCATGTCGATGACTTCGCGTTCATCAAATCGCTGCACAGCGAATCGAATGACCATGTCCCCGCGCTGTACCAGATCAACACGGGCCTCGCGCGTCCCGGCTTTCCCTCCGCCGGAGCCTGGATCACCTACGCCCTGGGAAGTGAGAATCAAAACCTGCCGGGCTACGTCGTGCTGGGGAACAACCAGGGGATCAAAGGGGGACCGCTCAACTGGCACGCCGGATTTCTGCCCTCGACGTTTCAGGGAACGCTCTTCCGTCCCGAGGGGAATCCGATCCTCAACCTCAACCGGCCGGGCGACGTCACCCGGGAAGACCAGCGACGCCAGCTTGATCTGCTCGCCCGCCTGAACGACGAACATCTGAAATCGCATCCGGGCGAAGCCGAGTTGCTGGGACGTATTCAATCGTTCGAGTTGGCCTATCGCATGCAGGCCGAAGCGGTGGACCTGATCGACTTCTCGAAGGAAACGGAAGCGACGCGCAAGTCGTACGGGCTGGATCGTTCGGAAACCAAGTCGTATGGATCCAAGTGCCTGCTGGCCCGCAGGCTGGTGGAAAGCGGCGTGCGGTTCGTGCAGGTCTACAGCGACGGGGAGTGGGACGCCCACAGCAATCTCACGGGCAATCACACCGGTCACTGTCTGGCGACGGACGTGCCGATCGACGGCTTGCTGACGGATCTCAAACAGCGGGGCCTGTTGGATTCGACACTGGTGATCTGGGGTGGTGAGTTTGGGCGGATGCCGGTCTCACAGGGCAAGGACGGTCGCGACCACAACCCGCACGGCTTCATCGCCTGGATGGCCGGCGCGGGGATCAAGGGGGGAAGCAGCTTCGGCGAGACGGACGACATCGGCTACAAGGCGGTCGTCGATCCGGTCACCGTCCACGATCTGCATGCCACGATGCTGCACCTGCTGGGGATCGACCACAAACGTCTGACCCATCTCCACAATGGCCGCCGGTTCCGGCTGACCGATGTCGCTGGAAATGTCCTCGACCAGATCCTCGCCTGATGGCCGTGCCTGTGGCGCATCGAAGAGAAACGCAAACGCTCAAAACGCAAAGCCGCAAAGTCGCCAAGGTGCAAAATCAGGAAGTCAGAGAGTGTCACTGACTGACGACGCCAGCCAGTTATCGTGGGCGATATCTGGATTCCCTGATCGTGCGATTCTTTGCGTCTCTGCGACTTTGCGGCTTGGCGTTGAAATCTTCGCGGTGCGCGAAGAAACGAAGCGTGAGTAGTACGGGCTGGCAGGCCGGTCGCACTCCGAGAAAATGAGTTTTAGCCGCGCCTGTAACGGGCTTGCGTATGTAGGAGCAGACGGCCGAAGTGACGCGACCGGGTTTTCCTTCGATCAACGGATGAGACATGACTCGCAGCGATTCTCCTCCGGATCTCGGTGCGCGACTGAGAGCCGGGGATGAAGATGTCCTGGAGGTGATCCTGCGGACGCACGGACCGCCGATTCTGGCGCTGCTCGGGCAGCGGTTTGTGGGGCCGCTCACGGCCGCCGATTTTGAGGACGTGCTGGCGGCGGCGCTGTTTCGGATCTGGCAGCACCGGGCGCGATTTGATCCGACGCGGTCGTCGCTGCGCGTCTGGTTCTTTCGCATCGCCGAGAACATTGCCCGGGATGTGTTGCGGCTCGGATGGTTGAAGGCCCGGCAGTTGGAAACGAGTGCCGAGTCAATGCTGCTCACCGAGGCGGTTGATCGGCGTCGGCCGAACGGCGAATCGGACAGCGGTGCGAACGACGGTCGCCCGCCAACGCTGCGTGTTCCGCCTGCACAACTGCGCAAGTTGCTCGCGCTGCTGCCGGAGAATCAGCGACGGATCGTGCTGGCCGATGCCGAGTCGCGCGACGGGGTCGTCGCGAGTCACGACTTGGCGAAAGAACTGGGCATCCCGCAATCGACCGTGCGGGTCTATCGCCGCCGGGCTCTGGAACGGTTGCGGCGCGAGATCGAACAGCTCGAAATTGTCGCCGAGGGTTAGTCGACTGCGGAAAATGATGGGAGTGATGGGACTGAGGGGACGAATGGTCCAGCAGATTTTGCATGTCCCATTAGTCATATCATTCCCATCAATCTCATTCGTTTATTTCGACCCACAAACGCATTGCCCTGCCGCGTGCGATCACATTTGAGGAACCACGCCATGAGCG
This sequence comes from Schlesneria sp., assembly GCA_031412755.1. Classification (GTDB taxonomy): domain Bacteria; phylum Planctomycetota; class Planctomycetia; order Planctomycetales; family Planctomycetaceae; genus Schlesneria. Next base: position 13,528 of record JANODP010000046.1, read on the forward strand.
ATCCATTGAACCGCGAATCGTTGTCGGACGACCTCTTTCGCAACCGCATTGCCGAGGCGCTGCGCGAGCTGGATCAACCGGAATCCGATGCGGACATCGCCGCCTCCCTGGATGCGGTTGATGCCGAACCGCTGAGCGAAGAGGCGAGTCAACGCATCCTGCGGCGCGTGCGACACTCGATCGCCACGACGACGACGACGGCGGTGGCGGCAGGCGGTTCGAATGGGGAGCCGGATGCGTCACACCGAATCTCGTTGCGCCGCGTTGAGATCGTTCCGCCACCGGCGCGAGGCCTGTCGCAGATCGGAATCGTGACGGCCTGCGCGGTGGCGCTGTTCGCGATCGGGCTGGTGTTTTTCCGGTCCAATCACGGTGATCGAGCGCCGGTTGCGGCCGTGAACAGACTCACGCCGGACCTGCGGCCGGGTGAGTTGATGTCTGCGAACGATCGGACACCGTTGGCTTCCGCCCATTCTGGTGGCAGCCGTCCCGACTCCGGAACGGGTCGCGCGGAACCGACCTCCAGCGCCGCGGTCATTCAGCGTGTGAAACCGGGTGAGACGCTCACGACCGGCCTGCGGGAGAAGCGGCGGGTGACGTTGCCCGATGGTTCGGTGCTGTCGATCAACGAACAGTCGCGAGTCACCATCGTTGGTGAGCGGCGCGTGAAACTGCTGGCGGGGGAAGTCTTCGTCGAAGTGGTCCCCTTCGAGAGTTCCGAGCGGTTCGTGGTCGAGACACCGCATCGAACGGTGACGGCCTTGGGGACGAAGTTCGTGGTGAAGGCTCACGATCGGGCGACCAATGTTGTCGTCACGCAGGGCAAGGTACGGGTCAGCGGCGTCGAGGAGGCCGTCTCCGCCGGACAGGAACTGATTGCCGATCTGACCGAATCGAACTCCGCCGAACTGCGACCGGCAAAGCGGTCGGCACATGTCGTGGAGTGGGTCAAGGACTTGATGGCGGCAACGGGCTCAATCGTCGTGCCGACCAGCGAACATGCCGGCGGAACCGTCACCGTCGTCGATCCGCAGGGGCAGGAGATGAAAATGTCGCTGCGCAAGTTTCACGTTGACGTCCACATCGAAGAGGGTTTCGCCCGGACGACGATCGATCAGACCTACTTCAACCACACCTGGCAGCAGTTGGAGGGGACGTTTCGCTTCCCGCTGCCGGCCGATGCCTCATTGTCGCGGCTGGCGATGTACGTGAACGGCAAGCTGATGGAAGGGGGCATGGTCGAGCGGGACTATGGCCGCAACGTCTTCGAGCAGATTCGTCACACACGGCGCGACCCCGCGCTGCTGGAGTGGGTCGATGGCAGCACGTTTCAGATGCGCGTCTTCCCGCTCGAAGCCCGGCAGGAGAAGCGAATCCTGCTGAGCTACACGCAGCGATTGCCGAACGATTACGGCAAGAGTGCCTATCGCTTCCCGGCCGGACACAGTTTGGAGGGGGTGCGGGAATGGTCGGCTCACCTGCGAGTGAAGGGTGCGGCGGGATCGAAGTGGTACTCGCCATCGCACCTGCTGAATGGTCGCGACGAGCACGGGGATCTGCTCCTCGACGGTCGCGACGAGTACGCGGCGCTGGATCGCGATTTGATCGTCGAACTCGTGGCGGATGCTGCCAGCATCCGAACCGACGCTGGCAGCGTCGGCCACGGCGGTACTTGGTCCATCTGTGAGCAGGACGGCTTTCAATACGTGATGTTGCGGCAGCGTCCGGACCTGAAGGCGAACGCTGAACGGTCGCCGCGGCAGTGGATCTTCCTGATCGAGAACTCGGCCGACCGGAACGAGGTTCTGGCCGAGACGCAGCGACAGATCGCGAAGGTGCTGCTCGAAAACGCCGAGCACAGCGACACGTTCTCGCTCATCCGCGCGGGGACTCAGGCAGAGTCCTTCCGCCGCAAGCCGATCGACTGTTCGTTGGTGAATGTGGCGGCGGGGCAGCAGTTTCTCAGGGACGTCGCGCCGATCGGGGCTCTCGATCTGGAGCAGGCTTTGCTGGCGGCGCAGAAACAGGTTAGCGGCCAGCGCGATGTCTGGGTCGTCCATCTCGGGACTGGCATTCCGGTGTTGGGCGAACGCGATGACAACACGCTGTTGCGACTGCTGCCGACGAACGCCAGATACGTCGGCGTGGCGGTCGGCAAGCGCTGGTCGAAGTCGTTCATGGAGTCCGCCGCGAGTCACAGCGGCGGCCATGTCACGCAGATAAATCCGGATGAAGCCGTCGCGTGGCGCGCGTTTGATTTGCTCAGCACGCTCAACGCCCCACGGCTCACCGAGATCGCCGTCCGCTCAACACCAACCCGAAGCGTCCGCGAGGGCGAGCGTCCCAAAGACGTCGCTTCTGAATTCGAATTCCTGCTGCTCACGAACTCGCTGGCGCACGGGCAGGAGCTTGCCGCCGTGGCACGCTTCCCGAAAGGACAGCCGTTGCCGCAGTCCGTGACGATCACGGGCAAGCTGAATGGAAAGGCGTATTCCAGCAGTTCGACGCTCCGGGTCGAGCCGCTCGGCTCTGGGAGCCAGGCGACCGGCCAATGCGGACATCTGCCGCGCACCTGGGCTCGATTGGAGATTGATCGACTCGTCGCGCTCGGTGCCACCGAACACAAGCCGCAGATCATCGAACTGAGCAAGGCGATGTATGTGATGTCGCCGTTCACCTCGCTGCTCGTGCTGGAGACCGAGGCGATGTACGAGCAGTTCAAAGTCGATCGCGGTCGCCAGGATCACTGGGCGATGTACCCCGCCCCGGCCGAGATCCCGGTCGTGGCCGATCAGGGACCGTCGCAACTCAGTCCGCTCGACGCCGCGAAGGAGCGATTGAAGCTGTCGCAAGCCCGAGCGAAATCGGCGCAGTCCAACTACGAACGGAGCGTTACCGAGAAGCGTCCCGCCACGGACTTGAAACGCCTCGACCGCTTGAACCGTGCCGAGCAAGCCGAGGTCCGCCTGATCGAGCGCGAGATCCAGCGCATCGAACGGGCGACGGAAGCGGCAGCCGACCCGGTGCGCCTGGCGTGGGAGTCGGTCGTACTCCGCCGCTCGAACTGGCAGCAGGGCTATTTCCAAACGGTCTCGACCCGATGGGGCGTTACACTTTGGGAGGATTCCGGCCTCGGCGTGCCCGTCGATTACTTCGGAACTCGAGTCTTGGGCGAGAACCAGGGTTTGTCCGAAATCCGCTTGGGCGTCATTCCCAGCTTCGGCGTCTACACGCCGTCTACGACATGGGCGGTCAACACCCACGGAAACCTATCCGGGCTCGATCCGTTTTCCGTGACCCTCAACGTCACGCCTCGAATCATCATCCAGGAAGAAGAAGAGCTGCTCGGGCTCCCGTTTTACGGGAACTCCAACGGGTCTGATTCTCGGCTCGATGGCGAGCTGTGGGGAGAGCCGCGCGACGGGTTCATCCTCGGTGCTCGACTCGCCGGACGGGAGAGCAAGTTCGCGAGCGACTTCACCGAATGGGAATTCTTGGAATCGGACATGGAAACTCGACGGCGGTTTACTTCGCAGCGTGGTCGGATCAACCTCAACATGGTCTCGCGATCGGAGCTACTCACGTCCCTTGTTGATGGCCGTCTTGCTGACGGGCGCCGGCAGTGGTTCGGGAATCAAAACTTCGATGACAGCACGTTCATTATGGATGGCTTGGAGGACGATGGCCTGCTCCTGCACAGCGGTTTGTCGAAGCGAGCGTACTTCGGTGATGTGCGAAGTGGCGGTCGTCGCCTGGCTCTGCGTGGTGACACGAACGACCGATACGCGCTGCTCCAACTCAGTGATTTCGGCATCGGCCCGGAAGACGACGACATCAACGGCGACGGTGTGCTCGACGGGTACATCAGCCTGCCGAGACTTCTGCCCCGAATCGTTTCGAGATCGAGGCGTTTTGAACCCCGAACGATGTACGTCTACGACAGCTTGGAAGATCGCATTGCCGATGACTGGTCCAGGCCGATGATCAGCGGCGGCTCGATGCCGGCGGGCAATTTCTGGGGCCGGGACGGTCGCCTCTATCAGCGGCGCGCTGCGCATCCTCTGGCCGGAGTGATGAAGGACTTGCCGAGCTACGCGCCCGGCCTGCAAACGTGGCCCGCCGACCGACTGGCCATTGTCGCACAAGCCGCCGCGATGAAACCCAAGAGCGGTGAAGTCGATGCCGAAGCGCGACGGCTGATCGAGAAGGCTCGCTCGCTCGGCTGGGAGAAAGTGCGGTTGATCAGCCGGAACGCGCTAGCGTCCGGTTCCGCTCTCGTAAAACCGGACGCTAGCGCGTTCCGGCTGGTGCTGGCCGATGGATCGGGCCGATTCGTCGTCGATCGCGAGGTGGGCGAGGGACTGAAGGAACAGGTCATCCACGACGGTTCGACGCTGTGGCATCTCTACCCGGAGATCGCGCTCGGAGCGAAGCGAACGATGAGCCGTTTTCATCAGTCGGCGATTCAGTCGCTCATTCCGTGGTACGTGCCTTCGGTGGATGACCTGAGCGTCGAGGCCGATGTGAAGTCGGTCGGCGAACGGACCATTCGCATCACGCGAATGAAGCGTGACGAGCTGGCGGATGCTGTCACGGCCACTTCTGAAAAGTTGACACCCGCGCCCGCGCCGCATCAGTTCGCCGTCGAATTGGCCTTCGCGGAAGACGGCCGACTCAGTGCGCTGCGTGTCATCGACATCACCGCCAACAAGGTGCTCGCCAAACAAACGTTCTCGGCCGACGGCACGGTCCGTCTGCTCGATGCCGATGACAAGCTGATCGGCGAAGTGCAGTACGAACGCCAGCCGGTCGAGGCACCGAACCTAGTGCCTGTGGTGAAGGATCTCGTCGTGCTGCCGTTGCCGTATCGCTCGGCGGCGGGAGTGCCGGTCAGCGTCCCCGTGAATTTGCAGACCAATGCGCCCGACTTCGCGAAGCTGTCGGATGACGATGCGCTGAAGCTGTTGGCCACGTATTTCTCCGAAGCGCGGCAGTCGGAACTCGCCACGTTCATCGAGCAGCGCTACACGGCCAGGGGAGATCACCGCATCGGACTCGCCGTGTTGCTGTCGTCGGTGATGCCGCAGAACCCGCTGGTGGCCAACGCGACAAAGCAGCATCCCGAGATGCCGCTCGCCAGGTTCCTGGAGCAGTTTGGCGGCTTCCCATCACAGGGCAGCTTGGAAGGGACGCTCGATGCTGGCGAAGCTGCGAGCCCGTTCCTCAAACGTGTCTGTTCGGCCTACAACCACTACTCCCGCTGGGCGACGGATCGAGCCGCCGCTCGCGAACGACCGGCGGCGGACATTCAAAATGAGTTGGCCGCCACCCTGCTCTTCATCCGCGAGTGCCGCTCGGTGGACCTCGCTGCGAAGCTGTTATCGACCGTTCATCTCGGCCTGAAGCGCACCGAGCGGATGAACGCCACGTTCGCCCGCCAATTGAATGACGCCACGGCCACGATGGCCGAAGAGCGCGGCATTCCGGCGTTCGGTCGTACGGTACGGATCGAGTGGCTGCTGACGGTCGGCGATGACGCTGCCATCACGCAGGCCAGGGAGTTGCTGCGAACTCACCTCACCGACGCGATCGCCAATGGGGTCCTCCCCGAACTGAATGGCGAGACGCGCAGCGCGTTCGTCAAACACTTCCAGACTCCCGACGGTCAGCCCTGCGGTCCGTGGGGTGAGTTGGTCAAAGAGGCCGCTCAAAAACTCGCCGAGAAGAAGCGACCTCACACGCTCATCGTGCTGTCGCGGGCCTGCTTCTCCCTGAGCGAACCGGCTCTCGCCGCCGAGGTCTTCCAACTGGCGATCAAGGATCAGGATCTCGCCGCCCACCCGCGACTCAATCTGGCCGCGCTGGTTTACGCCAAAGAGGCGGGCAACTGGGAACAAGCCGAAGTTTGCGTCCGGCAGGCGCTGGCCAATGAGAAACTGCAGCAGGTGCCGCAACTCTGGCGCGACGCGGCGAGCATCGCCCACCACCTGAAAAAGTTCCCCGACTGGATCGACTCCCTCGATCGAGCTTACGAACTGGAGTTCGCCGCGCTGCCGAAGACGGTGAATCTCGAAACGTTCCGCCAGGATTACGACAGCCTCTTCGGACAGCTCGATCAGCGCACCGAGCAACTCGTTGACGCCAGGCAGTCCGAGAAATTGGCCTTCGCCCGCCTGGTGCAACGGGCGGCCTCGCGCTGGCGTGACATCGACCCCGACGACACGGCCGCCTGTCATCGCACGGCCAGAATCCTGACGAAGCTGGGTCTCGCGACGGCGGCTTGGAACTACTGGACGACCCCGCTGGCGGAGACTCCAGACCGCTCAACCGTCTGGCTGACATTCGCCGCCGCGATGAATTCCGAACAACAGTTCACCGTCGCCGACCGAGCCTGGTCGACCGCGTTCGCCTGCGAATCAACGAACCCGGAAATCCTGCTGCAGCACGCCCAGTTCCTGCGCACGGCGGGCCAGGAACATCGAGCCCGCGAGCTGCTGACCAAAATCACCACCAGCACCTGGCAACCCCGCTTCGAAGCCGTCAAGAGCCAGGCGCAAACGCTGCTGACGGGAGGAATCCCTCTCAAGTGAGCGAGTCGTACCGGAATGGGGTCAGGCACTCCCCGGTTGTGCGCCCTTCCGGGTGCAGTCGTTATTTGGTGGTCGCTGTTTCTTGTCCCCTCTCCCGCCCGTCTTCGGGGGGAGAGGGTTAGGGTTTGGGGGGCTTCGGGTGAGGCAGAGTGTCCGCTGGACTCAAGAAGACCGACATCTTGGGGG
>JANODP010000047.1:0-14006 GCA_031412755.1 Schlesneria sp.
GTGCCACACTTGGTCCTTCGTCAAACTGACCCACTACCCTCGGCGGGGACGAATTGACACTGATTGCCCTATCCCTATAATCCGGCACACAATTTTGAGGCTCCACCGGTCGGCATCCGTAGCGGTGCGACGATCGGTCGAGTTCGCCGTCAGTCTGCAAAGGGGCATTTCATGGCCGGCAAGGTAATGGAGTTCACGGACGCCAATTTCAAGACCGAGGTGCTCACCAGCCAGGATCCCGTCCTGGTTGACTTCTGGGCACCGTGGTGCGGTCCGTGCAAGATGATCGCCCCCACGATTGAAGAGCTCGCCAATGACTTTGCGGGCCGCGCGAAGATCGGCAAGGTAAACACCGACGACAATCCGGGAACGCCCAGCGAGTACCGGATCAGCGGCATCCCGACGATCATTCTGTTCAAGGGTGGCCGGGAGGCACAGCGGTTTGTCGGGTTGACTCAGAAGCCCAAGTTGACGGCCGCTCTGGATGGGTTGATGTAGTCGGTCGCTGTTCTGCGAGTGGCTCATTGGACGAATCGATCCGACGCGCAGGGACCGCGTGTCGAATTGGGAAGGGATTCCCGTCATGGACGAACGGAAGATCGACGCCGCGCCGCCGCGCGCTCCGCAGTTCCTCGAAGAGCCCGAGCAGGAGTCGCGATTTCTGACGGTGGGCCAGACCGGCATCCGCATCGACGGGCAGCATGCCACCGCATCGGAGCGGACGGTCGAGGCTGCCGCAACGCCGACAACCGCGTCCGGCGCCGCGCCGCGCCCCAACTCGAAGCTGTTGGCAGACGCGGGACTCCTGTTGCAACAGATGCTTGCGCGGGAGACCGATCTCGAACAGCGCGAGACCGTCATCGAGCAGCGGCTGGCGGAACTGGAGGCCGAGCGGCTGCGCTTTCAGTCGCTGCGGATTCAGCAGTTTGAAGACCTCGAACAGAACCGGTTGCGGCTGCAGTCGGAAGAGTCCGCGCTGCGCGAGCGGATGGTGACGGCGGAAGGTCTGCTCAAACGGATCGACGCCGACCGGCTGGCCGTTGAGCGTGAGCGGATCGACCTCGAACGTCGCCGCGCGGCGGTGCGCGAGGACGTGCTGGCCGAACTGCAGCTCGAACGCCAGGCGATCGAGGCCGAACGGAGCGAACTGGCCGCCGAATACGAGCGGGCTCGGGCGCTGACGACCTCGCTCGAAGAACAACATCGTCAGGCCACAGTGGAAGCCGAGCGGCTGATTCAGTCGGAACGGGAACGACTCTGGCAGTCCCTGATCGGCGAGTGGGAGGACCGGCGCAGCCAGTTCCAGGCGGAGCACGATCAGTGGCTCGCGACCTCGCGGGCGGAGAAGCTGGAGATCGAACGGGAGAAGGCGTTCTACGATTCCGCCGTGCGCGAGGCCGAATCGGACTTCGCCGCCGCCCGGGTAGCTCAGGCCGCCGAATTGCAGGCGGCACGCGAGCAGCATCTGTCGCTGCTCGATGCCGAACGTCAGCAGCACATGGCCGCGCTGCGGGCCGAGCGTGACGAATGGCTGCAACTGCGGGCGACCTCCGAGTCGGAGTTGTTCGCACAGCGCGACCGCGAACTGGCGATCCTGCATTCCCAGCGAGACGAATGGGATCGCACCTACTCGGTCCAGCGGGCCGAACTCCACGCCGAACGCTCGGTGTTGGAGAGCCGCATCCGGTTCCAGCAGGAGCATCTCGAAAAACTGCGCACGGACCTCGAACGAGCCCAGAACGAACATCGCCACGAACGGCAGGTGGAACGCCAGCACCTCGAAGAATCGGCGCAACTGCTGTTGAAGCGGATGCGCCAGATCGACCTCTATCGCGCGTCGGTGGAAGAGCGGGAGAAATCGCTCGAACGCGAACGCAACGTGCTGGCCAGGACGCGGCGGGCGCTGTCGAGCACCAGCGATCTCGACCGGATCAGTCTGCAGGCCGAGCGCGAGGCGTGGGAGCACGAGCGACAGATTCAACAGGCCGAGTTGCGGCGGCAGCAGGACTTGCTGACCTCGCACTCCGAGAACCTCGAAAGCCGCCGCATCCGGCTCGACAAGCTGCGGGCCGAACTGGAGGACACGCACCGCTCGACGCTCGAAATGCGGCTCGCGGTGGAAGAGACCTGGGTCGATCTCACGCAGTCCGTCGGCCAGGACGAAGCCCGGCTGCGGGTCGAACAGGTCCGGCAGGCCCTGATCGGTTACTACAGCCAGCTCCACGAGGGCCTGGTCGAGCAGCGGCGCGAGCATCTCGACGCCCAGTCCAAATTCGAGCGGCTGCGCACCGAGTTTCTCGACGAGCGACAGAAGTTGATGGACTGGATCGCCTCCCGCGACAACGAACTGCGGGTTGCCGAGGAGCGGCTGCGAATGGAGACGGCCGATTCGATGACGCGCGATTCCGCGTGGCAGGGGGCGCGCGATCGCTGGCTGCTCGAGAAGGCCGAGGCCGAACAGGTGATTCGCCGGCTGCTCATGGAACTGGGCAACCAGCATCGCGACGCACCGGCGAATCCCGGGGCCACGCCGACCGCCGCGATGCTGGCGGAGAAAACGCTGTTGAGTCACATCGCCGCGATTGCCTCGGCACCGATCAATCGCGACCCGCAGGCGATCCTCGACGATGATCGCTGAACGCATTCCGGTCCACAGTGATTGGCAAGTGACTCTTGGGCGTCAGCCCTCTTACCGGTTTCGGAGCGGTGCTGCTGGATTAGTGTTCGGAGCGGGGGTCGTGAGTCCCCTGGTTCAGGCCAGAAGTGGGAACAGAGCGGAACCAGGGGACTCACGTCCCCCGCTCCGAAAGACAAGACGCGGCTGACGCCGCCCCGCTCGGAATTCATCCAGTTGAGCTGACGTCCGCAACACGCTCACGCCCGGTCGAACGGGAAGGCGATCACGTCGGCGAGGGACGTCTGACCGAGGGCCAGCATCACGAGCCGGTCCACACCCAGGGCATTTCCCGACGAGGCGGGAAGCCCCGCATCCATCGCCGCGAGCAGGCGGCTCTCGGCGGGAAGGGGTCGCAGTCCGGCGGCGGCCCGCACGGCGAGTTGCTCGCGGACGCGATCGCGCAGCGCGGCGGGGTCGGTCAGTTCGTGATAGCCGTTGCACAACTCGACGCCATCGATGTACAGCTCGAATCGCTCGGCGACGAACGGCGCGCCGGGCTGCGGCTGCGACACGCGAGCCAGCGCCGCCTGACTGGCCGGATAGTCCAAGAGAAACGTCGGCCGCTCGCGCCCCAGATGCGGCTCGACCAGTTCGGCCAGCAGCCAGTTCAGCCAGCCATCCCGATCGTGTGGGTCGAGGCCCGGCGGAGGAACGAGATTCTTTCGCGCTGCCAGGTCGTGCAGCCCGGTCACATCGACGTCGAGGACTCGCATTCCGGCATGCCGTTCGAAGGCGTCGTCGTAACTCAACCGCTCGAAGCCCGCGGGATGAGCGACCCGCCGCGCCAGATCGCGGTGCCGCGCGACCACCTCGGGTGCCACTGGCGGCAGCTTTGGGCCGCCAGTGTCTTCGTCAGTGTGTTCAAGGAGCACTGGCGAGTGAAGCCCCTCGCCAGTGGCACCCGGCGGCAGCTTTGAGCCGCTAGTGTCTTCGACAAACACTGGCGAGCGAAGCCCCTCGCCAGTGGCACCCAGCAGCTCACCCGCGATGACGAAGACTCGCCGCACGAGTTGCTCCGTCCACCGCATCTGGGCGTAATGGTCGTCCCCCACGCGATACCATTCGAGCATCGTGAACTCGGGGTTGTGCCGCTGCCCGACCTCGCCGTTGCGAAAGACCTTGCCGAGCTGATAGATCGCCGTCGCCCCCGCCGCCAGCAGCCGCTTCATCGCGAACTCGGGCGACGTTTGCAGGTAGCGGGCCGAGCCGGGTCGCGACCAGTCGCCCGCCAGCGGCAGCCACTCCGCCACGAACGGCTCCAGCCACGCATCGACCACGACGTCGGCCGAGAGGAGCGGCGTCTCGACCTCGAAGTACCCCGCCTCATCGAAGCACCGCCGCATCGCCGCCAGCAACCGCGCGCGATACCGCAGCGTGGACAGCTTCGCCGTCGGGAGATGGTCCGCGGCCCCATTCGAGTTGTCCTGTTGTGTCATCGGCGCCGTAACTCGAAAGAAAGGGAGGAGTCAGTGGACGTTGTACTGACCCCTCCCCGAAGCCGACAACCAACCGCTGCCTTTGGCCGGGTGGCCCCGCCGAAGTCTCACGATTTCGGCTATAGACCATGAATCATCCGGGACGTGTGGCTGTGGTCGGCGCTTCGCCGCCCACAGTCGATTCCCATCCGCGCAGCTTCGACATTCGCTGGGGGCGAGCGAAGCACTCGACCCCAGCCACACCGCCCGATGTCTCCTGCCTCGGGGCCTTCCCGTTGGTCAGACCCCGCCACCCAGCCGCCACCCAGCCGCAAGGGGCTCGCCCCCATGGACGTCGTCGCGGTGCTGACCAAGGTCGTGCAGGATCAGGACCGCGAATTGAACGACGCGCGGAGAATGATCGCAAATCTCAGCGACTGACTGCACAGGTTGGAACAGGCGCTGCCATAGTCTGCTAAGATGCCCCTGGTTTCAGTCATGCTCAGTCCGCGTGACCGGACCTTCACCCCGGACAGCTCACAGATTGATGACTTGCAACACGTTTTTTTCGGAAGGTCGACATCATGCAAAAGTACAGCAATTGGATAGCGGCCTCGCTCTGGGCCGTGATCTTCGTGTTGACAGGCACTCCATTCTGTCAGGCGGAAAACTTGACGAGCCCGACCACCATCACGGGGGCTGTCAGTCCGACACTGGAGCTCTTCCAAGACACCTCTCAGGGTCAGCGCGCGCGGAAGTATGCGTTGAGGGTTTATGACGATGGCACCACGGCGGGCTTCGATATTTCCGATACCACGGATCCGAGTGCTCCTCTCACACCATTCCGGATCCAGGCGAATGCGCCGCACTCGAGTCTTGCCATCAACAGTGCTGGCCAAATTCTCAGTGGAGACTTTTTCGCTCCCGATACCAATTCCAAGGTCCACATTCAGTCCCGTTACCTCAATGGTTTGTTGCTGAAACGGACCGATGCGAACGGGCATTATCTGCGCGTGGAAAATACCGCCGGCGTGTTTCGATCGGGCGTCCAGGGGAATGGAGATTCTCAGTTCGGCTCGCTCACGGCTGGCAAGGGACTGAATCTGCTTGCGGGAGGCGCGTCCAAGATGACGGTCAATTCCTCGGGTCAGGTGAGCATTGGCAACCCGCCTCCCGCCGTGGGAACGAATGCGTTGGCCACGTCCACTGGTGCGGTTCTGACTGAGGGCGGCGTGTGGACCAACAATTCCAGCCGCGCCGCGAAGCGGGACATCGAACCAATCACCAGCGAACAGGCCCGCAACACGATGCGCGCGCTGCAACCGGTCAGCTACCGCTACAAGAACGAACCGGACGAACAGTACGTCGGCTTCATCGCCGAAGACGTCCCCGAACTGGTCGCCACCCGCAATCGCAAGGGCCTCGCCGCCATGGACATCACGGCGGTCCTGATCAAGACCGTTCAGGATCGGGACCGTGAACGGAGCGAAGATCGTCAATTGATCGCCGACCAGCAGAAGCTGATCGGCGAATTGAGCGAACGTCTGCTCAAGCTCGAACAGAAGCTCGGCGACCGGTAGTTCGGACGCGGGATGTGGCACTGGCAATCAATGAGTTCAATCCCATCCCGTCTGTGTGACTGGTCCCCGGCTTCAGACCGTTGATCCAAAATTCAATTCCTTTGAAAGTCAACATCATGCGAAAGTACAGCAGTTGGATCGCGGTCTTGCTCTGTACCGTAATCTTCGGATTGACGGCCACCGCACTTTGCCAAGCGGAGAATCTAACGAGTCCGGTCACGATCACGACTGGAAATTATCCGAAATTGTTTTTTGTCCGACAGACCTGGGCGTACACTGGAAAACTTCAGTATGAAATGCGCAGTTATGATCCCGGTTACGATGTCCAATCGTCGTTTTTTCTCGTATGTCAAAACGCTCCCTGGCCAGATGTCATCATTCGCACCACTCCGTTCTGGCTGGGGACGGGTGCGCCCACCAATAGTTTTGTTATCACCTCGGAGGGGCGAATTGGTGTGGGAACGGATGTTCCCGACGTCAATTCGCAGATGGAAGAGCGATCGATCATGGCCAATGGCGTGTTGCTAACCGGTTACCACTCAGCCAATTTCACGACTCCAGTTCCCCACTACCTGCGCGTGGAGAACTCTTTGGGTGTCTTTCGTTCGGGTGTGCAATCATCTGGTGATGCTCAGTTCGGAGCGTTCACGGCTGGCAATGGCCTGAATCTGCTGGCGGGAGGCGCGTCGAAGGTGACGATCAATTCCTCGGGTCAGGTCAGCATCGGCAACCCGCCTCCCCCTGTGGGAACGAACGCGTTGGCGACATCCACTGGTGCCGTCCTGACTGAAGCCGGCGTGTGGACCAACAATTCCAGCCGCGCTGCGAAGCGAGACATCGAGCCAATCACCAGCAAACAAGCCCGCGACACAGTACTGGCCCTGCGACCCGTCAGTTACCGTTACAAGAATGAGCCGGACGAACAGTACGTTGGCTTCATCGCCGAAGATGTCCCCGAACTGATCGCCACCCGCAATCGCAAGGGGCTCGCCGAGATGGACATCACCGCCGTGGTGACCAAAGTCATTCAGGATCAGGATCGCGAACAAAGCGAAGATCATCGAATGCTCGGCGAGCGGCAGAAGTTGATCGTCGCCTTGAGTGAACGCCTGTCCAAACTGGAGCAGAAGCTCGGCGTCCGCGACGATGTGCGGTCTGATTTACCAGCGGGACACCAGCCTGTGCGATTGCCATAGGCCGGATTCGCGATTTTTTCCTAAGATGGGCGGCAGCTTGCGAGCGGCCTCACATCGACAGCGATCTTCGGTCGTGCGGACGCTCTTTTTTCCACACCGAATGAATCGCGATGGACTCCACCACGACCGCCCCCATCATGACCGTCGAGCGGCGGCTGGCGTTGTTTCAGAATCTGTTTCGTCAGTCGCGGTCGCAGGTCGCCCCGACGCAGTTCTATCAGGTTTTCCTCGCCACGCTGGTCGAGGTCTTCCGGGCCGAGGCGGCGTGCGTCTGGACCGCCCGGGACGGCACGCTGCACCCCGTCTTCGCCGCGAATCTGGACCGGGTGGGCCTGACGCCCGAGGCGGCGTGCTGGCGGCCTCACGAACAACTGTTGGAAGGGGTCGCTCGCCAGGGGACGGCGGTGAGCATTGCTCCGGGACAGGTCGCCGCCGTCGGCACGAATCCGCTCGCCGTGGAATTGCTGCTGCTGCCCATCCTCTCGGGCGGGACGGCACTGGGGCTGATCGAGTTGTTCCGCGCGGCGGGGACGGCTCCCGACAATGCGGCGCTCGTCTCGGCGCGGATCGGGGAGTTGGGCCAGTGGTGCGAGTTTCTGGGGGATTACCTCCGTTCGCGCGAGCTGGCGTCGCTCGCCTCACAGACCGAGAGCGAGGCGTTGCTGCGCAGCTTCGTGATGCGGCTGCACAGCGCGCAGACGAAACACGAGGCGGCCCTCGTCGCGGTCAATGAGGGGCGTCAGGCCATCGGTTGTGAACGAGTCTCGCTCGGCTGGGCCGTTGGCAGGCGGGCCACGATCCTGGCGGCGAGCGGTCAGGAGACGGTCAACTCGCACTCGAACGTGGTCCTCGCCCTGGTCGGTCTGACGAAGGTCGCGGTTCAATCCGGCCAGCCGTTGAACTTTGGATTTCCCCACGTTGAGGACGAGGCAGCGCCGCCGGAAGCGTCGTCGGTTCCGCTCCCTCCCGACATCTATCGTGCCGCCGTGGACGCCTACCCTGTGAACGAGCGGCCGCGTTGGCTGCAGGTCATCCCGATCGTCGAGCCGAACGAGGCGAAGCACGGACCATCGAAACGGCTCGGTGCCTTGATCGTCGAGCAGTTTCGCGCCGACTCCCTTCCCGCCGCGAGCGTGCAGCGGGCGGTCGTGGTGGCCGATCAGGTTCGCGTGGCGATGCAGCGGACGGAACTGCTCGCCGCGATTCCGTTCCTGGCGTGGTGGAAGCGGGCGGCGGCCACGACGTGGCTGCTGCGGTGCGGGCGGTGGCTGCTGATGCTGGCGGTCGCGTGCGGCCTCGTGGCGTTGGCGACCGTGCCGATCGAAATGCGTCTGGCGGCCGATGGCGAACTGCGGTGCGAATCGCGGCGCACGGTCTTCGCTCCCGAAGACGGCATCGTGCGCGAGGTGCTCGTCCGTCATGGCGACACGCTGACGGCGGGGCAGCGCCTGTTGCTGCTCGACAACTTCGAGCTGGCCGCGCGTCAGCGCGAACTGACCGGCCAACTGTTGCAGGCGCGCGAACGACAGAGGTCGCTCGAATCGCGACGCTCGGGATCGCGGCTGACCGAACGGGAGCAGGTTGATCTGCAAACGGCCCTCGTGGAATCGTCTCTCACCGCCGTACATCTGGAGCAGCAGATTCAGCGGATGCAGGAGCGGATGGATCGGCTGGTCGTGCTCGCGTCCGAGGCGGGTGTCGTGACGAACTGGAATCTGGAGCAGACGCTGCTCCACCGACCGGTGCGGCAGGGTGACGCCCTGTTTCAACAGATCGATCCGCAGGGGCGGTGGGTCGTCGAACTGCGACTGCTCGAAGACCGGTCGGGATACGTCGCCCGGCGGCTGAACGAATTGAAGGAGGGGGAGAAACTGACGATCGACTTCGTCCTCGCGACGGAACCCCAGACCCGCTATCCGGGGACGATCCTGGAGCTGTCTCCGCGCACCGACCTGACCGCGGACGGACACATCGTCCGGGCGATTGTCGAACTCGATCCGGCCCGTGCTCCGCCGCTGCGCGACGGGGCCGAGGTGAAGGCCCGTCTGAACTGCGGCCAGCGTTCGATTGGCTTCGTGGTGTTCCGAGAGTTGATCGAAGTGATCTACACGTATCTGTGGTACTGAGCTTGGGGTCGGGCGTTCAAATTTCAAAAATTGGCCGAATGGTCGCTCAATCAATCTCACTCGCCTGCCCCGGCAAATTTTTAAATTTTAACACCCGACCCCAGACCCGGGATTCGGAGGAATGACTCGTGTCCGCTGTGGCCTCACCGAAGATCGCGACTCGTCCGCTGCCTGCCCGGCGTGCGGATCTGGTGGTGCGCGAGCAGCGGTTCCAGGGACGGACGGCGTTTTTCGTGAAGGACCCGCTGACGCTGCGCTACTTCCGCTTTGCGATTCCCGAGTTTCGTCTGTTCGAGTTGCTCGATGGCCGGCGCAGCGCTGCGGAATTGCGGGCGGCCTTCGCGGACGGGCCGGCTGCGGACGACGTGACGCTCGAAGATGTCGTCCGGTTGGTCGGCCGTTGGAGGCAGGCCGGCTTGCTGGAGGATCTCGATGCGGTCGCGACGACGCGGTCGTTCGTCAGTCGTCGGCAGCAGCGACAAAGGATGTCGTGGTTCGGCGGGCTGTCGCAGTTGCTGTACTGGAAGGTGCGGGCGTTCGATCCGGACGCCCTGCTGAATCGCCTCGAACCGTGCGTTCGCTGGCTGTTTCACCCGCTCGGCGTGTGCGCGGCCCTGTGTTTGATGCTGTCGGCCGTGTTGCTGGTCGTCGGTCGGTTCGATCAGTTTGCCGCGCGTCCCGAACTGCAAAGTTTTCATTCCTTCTTCAACCTGCAAAACATCGTCTGGCTGTGGCTGGCGGTCGGAGTCGTGAAGGTGCTGCACGAATTCGGGCACGCGTTGACGTGCAAGCACTTTGGGGGCGAGTGCCATGCGATGGGGTTTCTGTTCATGTGCTTCACCCCGTGTCTGTACTGCGACGTGTCCGATTCGTGGATGCTGCCGAACAAGTGGCATCGAATCGCCATCGCGGCGGCGGGGATCTATGTCGAGGTGTTGATCGCCGCGCTGGCCACGTTCGTCTGGTGGTCGACTCCGCCCGGCGTGCTGCACAGCCTCGCGTTCGCGGCGATGCTGTTCGGGTCGGTGCAAACGTTCCTGATCAACGCCAATCCGCTGATGAAGTTCGACGGCTACTACGCGCTGAGCGACTTGCTGGAGGTGCCCAACCTCCGTCAGAAGTCTTATGCCACGCTGCGGCACCATGCGACCAGGTGGTGCTGGGGGACGGAGGCCGCCGCGCCGGGACCGACCGGCCTGCGCGGATTCTGGTTCACGCTGTACGCCATCGCCGCGACCGTGTACGGGTGGATGGTAACCGTCCTGATGGTCTGGTTTCTGACGAAGTTTCTTCAACCGTACAAGCTGACCGTGGTGGGCTGGAGCCTGGCGATGCTGGCGGCGATCAACATCATCGTGCTGCCGCTGGTCATGGGGATCGTGGCCGTGAGCAAAAACCCATCCGCGTTGCGACCGAAACAGTGGTGGCGCCCCGTCCTGACGGCGGCGGTGTTGGCGGCGGCGATTTGGGGAGTGCTGTTCCTCCCGCTGCCGCATCGCGTGTACGCCGTGTTGACGATTGAGCCGGCCCGCGCGGAACAGGTCTCGGTGACGGTGTCGGGACAGATCCTCAAGATTCACGTCCAACCCGGCCAATCCGTGCGGAAGGGGGACCTGCTGCTCGAACTCGACAACGTCGAGTTGCGATCGCTGCAAGCCCGACTCGAACAGGAGCGTGAGCTTTATCAAGTTCAACTGCGTGCCGCGGAGGCCGCCCGGAATCCGGCCCGCGGCCAGCAGCTTCAAGTGCTCATCGAAGGGGTCGAGTCGCAGTTGGCTTTGCAGCAGGGTCGCCTCGACGATCTGCAAGTGCGGGCGCCGTGTGACGGGACCGTGATTCCCGAACCGAAGCAGCAGCCGCTCGCGGCGCGGGGCATTTCGCACGAGATGCAGCTTGCTCGCGGCCATCACTCGCCGCTGCATCACGATCGCGTGGGAGCAGTCCTCGACGCGGGGACGCCCGTCTGCCGCATCGTCGAGTTCCCCGAATACGAAGCGGTCGCCATCCTGCCGCAGAGTCGGATCGAGTCCGTGCGGTCCGGTCAGTCGGTGACGATCAAGCTCGATGCGTTTCCCGGCGACACGCTGCTCGGCACCGTGCGGGAGATCGGTGTGCAGGACGTCACCAATCCGCCGCCACAATTGTTGAACATCGCGGGGAGCGAGTTGCCCGCCGTGACGTTTGGCCCCGGCGCGGGAGAACTCGCCGCATCGCACTACCGTGTGCGAGTGAATCTCGCCGGACCCGGTCGCCAAGATGCTGTGGATCGACTCCCGCCACTTCGAGTCGGCCTGCGCGGCCGGGCCTGGATTCAAGTCGGTTCCCAAACTCTCGCCCGGATGGGATGGCATTGGCTGTGCGAGGCATTTCAAAGTTGAGGCCGCTCGACAATTGCCGCTCACGCCTGCGGCAGGTTTTGCCGCAAGTGGTCTTTTCGAGAATCGCTCCTTCTGATAGAGAGGCCGCTCTTGTCGGACGAGATGTTGCCGTTTGCGAAATTGCTCCACCCAGACCGGCGGCAGATCGACAAGGGAGCGGGCCACAGCGAGATGGCTCGAACGATCGGGGAGCTTGAGGGGAAGGGATTCCCATGCTGATCAGCGGACTCTGGAAACTCGCCGCGATGGCGGGCGTGATTGGAATTGGTCTGGTCGCGGTCTATCAAGCTCAACAGGGCTTGGACCCGGCCGCCATTGTGGCCACGAATCCTGATGACTCGGGCGACGTGCGCGACGTCGCAGCCGCTGATCCGGTGGGACTCACGCCGACGCCGCTGGCGGAAGACCCGCTGCAGTTGGCCGACCCGTTTGCAGATCCACCCGCTCGCACGGCATCGGCCCAGCCGCGTGAGATCCCTGTAGCCGACGATGCACGCGAGCCGTTTGAACGAACGGCAAGTTCGACGTCTCAACCGGGGGTCGACTTCACGAGTGACACGGCCGACTCGTCGAACACGTTCTCCGGACCGGGCCTCGATTTTCGTGATGACACAACGAACTCCGGACCCGCACTGAGTGGAACCTCCCCCAAGTCGGTGATCCAACAAACAGGCTTCGACGATGCTCAACCCGGCCGTCTGCCGGATGAACCCGACCCGTTTTCCGAAACACCCGAAACGGCCAAGCCGTCGGCCACCCCTCCCGCGCAGCCTTTCGTGAGACAGGCCCACGAGGCCGAAGTCGATCCCGCGCCGAAGTCCGCGACCAAACCAGCCGACCCGTTTCTCGATGCCGCCGATCCTGGATTCTCGACGGATCCATCGGCCACCGAACCGACTCCCCCGGCGACAGTGACGCAGCCGGACACGGAAGCCGATCCGTTTGGCGAACCTCCGCCACGCAGCAGCGCGCCGATTCGCAGCCAGCCCGAGTTCGATCCGTTCGGTAGTGCACCGCCGGGCAAATCGCCCGCCGACTCGCCGTCGCCATCGCTCGACATTCCAGCCACGCCGGAGAAGGCCGACGAGAAGCCCAACGAGCCGTCGGATTCGGCCGATCCGTTCGGCGATCCGGCGACCGCGCCACCCGCTCTCACTCCCCGAGACGTTCGTCCCGCGACTCCGGCCCGCGCACCGATCGATGCGACGACGAACCCAATCGCGCCGCGTGGCCGCACGTCGATGCCTCGACTCCCCACGGAAGTCACCACGCCGGCGGACCCGCTCGACGATCCCGGTCCGTCGTCCCGCAAACGCGAACCCGTGCGCGACCGCCGGAATCAGGAAGAGCCCGAGGTTCCACCGGTTTCCGATCTCGCGGGCGATGGCGTCGTGACCGACGCCACGCCGCGCGGCATTCAGCAGCCGCGCATCACCATCGAGAAGATCGCACCGCAACAATGCGTCCTCGGTGAGCCGCTCGTGTATTCGGTGATCGTCAAGAATGTCGGCGGCAGCGAGGCCCATCACGTCGTCGTCGAGGATCGCATCCCCAAGGGAACGGAGCTCACGGGAACGGCTCCGCGCGCCGAGATGGTCGACAAGAAGTTGATCTGGCGGATCGGCACGATGAAGCCGAACGAGGAAAAGAAGATTTCGATCAAGGTCATCCCGCGGCAGGAAGGCTCGATCGGCAGCGTGGCGCGGGTCAACTTCTCCGCCGAAGTCGCGGCCGAGATCATCGTCGCCGCGCCGCAACTGTCGTTCAAAGTGAACGCCCCGCGCGAAGTCCGCATCGGCGAAACCGTGGACCTGACCTTTCTGCTCAAGAACTCGGGCGGAGCCGCCGCCAACAACGTGTCGGTCCGCGACCTGATCCCCGAAGGGCTGAAGCACGAGGCGGCCGCCGACATCGAATGCCCGATCGGCAAGCTCGGCCCGAACGAGTCGCGCGAGATCGTGCTCCAGGTCACGGCCATCAAGCCGGGGCGGGTCAAGAACCGCGCGATCCTTTCCGCCGACGGCGGCATCACGCAGGAACTCGAATCCGTCATCGACATCATCGGCGAGCATCTCGTCCTGACGCGCAGCGGCCAGAACAAGATCTATGCCGAGCGACCCGCCGTCTTCATCAACAACGTGAAGAACGAGGGGAACGCGGAGGTCCGCCGCGTGAAGGTCTCGGAAATCGTCCCCGTCGGCCTGGAGTTCGTCGAGGCGTCCGACGGCGGCCGGTTCGATCCGGTCGAGCGGGCGATTCATTGGACGGTCGGCCCGTTGGCTCCCGGTGCGGAGACCGCGGTCAGCGCGAAGCTGATCGCGAAGACGCCCGGCGCGCAGCACGGCAAGATCAGCGCGACGGGATCGGCCGGCAGTGCCGCCACCGTCAATTCCGAAGTCGATGTCATCGGCCGCCCCGAGTTGCAGATGGAGACCGTGAATGCCACGGGCGTCGTCGCGGTCGGCGATCGGCTGACGTCGAAGATTCAACTGAGAAACAGCGGCAGCGCCCCGGCCCGCAACGTCGCCTTGAGCATCAGCGTTCCGCCCGAAATGAAGCTGATCGAAGTCCGCGGCGCGCGCTACCAGCAGACGAAGAACGTGATCCGGTTCGAGCCGCTCGCCGAACTCGCCG
>JANODP010000048.1:0-8791 GCA_031412755.1 Schlesneria sp.
CCGTTGGCTGCTCCAGCATCCAAACGTGTGTACGACACGCTTTGAACGTTTGGTGGGATCGCAGGGCGGCGGCACAACAGTCGAGCAGGAAGCGGAAATCTGTCGAGTGGCAGATTATTTGGGCACCGAAGTGCATCCACACGTCATGGTCGATTTGTTCTCACGCCAAGCGGTCACGTTCTTTCGCGGCCAACAGGGCGTCTGGCGCGACGTGTTGAGTCCACTCCAACTTAAGGTGTTCAACGAGCGGTTTGGGGAAATCTTGAGCGAATATGGCTACGCTGACCGTGAACCCGGATTATTCATGGCCTCGTAGCTGAGTTCGCAAGAACTCAGTTCTTCATCGTGAGTTGGGCTGAGTTCTTGCGAACTCAGCGACATACAGGCTGTGAAGATCGTGGCCAACGATCCGCTTCAGCAATCCGCTCGCCTTCAGATGATCGATCCATTGCAACGCGGCCGGTTAGCCTTCGAGTCGACTGATCGATGTCTGCCACAATTGTTCCCCTTGCCCTTCGCGTGACAAAGAAAGAACCCGTTCGTTCGGGACCGGGCCGATGATCGCGTTGACCGCCTCTTCGAGACGCTCGCATGCTTTGGCATGCGCCAGAGTCTCGGCAAGCTTATCCAAATTGACGATCAGCGAACCGCCTTGTGCTGGCAGACGACCCATCAGCATGTCTGTGGCACCTCGTTCAGGATCGGCCGATTCACGTTGTAAAGAACGTCACTGGTGTTCTGCAGAAACAACTGCTCGTCACCGTCCACACGTTCGAGCATGATTGGTCCCTGCAACACCCTCTGGCAAGTGCTCACATCGAAACTTTGGAAAACGAGCCGGAAAGGGACGCCAGAACCGTCATCCTCGTACCGGTCGGAGAGCCCCAAAGTCGTGCTTGACACACTGGCATTGGCAGTCACGCCGCCGTCCGCTCGAACGACTTCACGAGTCTCCGCACGCCGTCGCAGCGGCCGGCTGCATCAAGGCCACCGTCGATGGTTGAATCGTCCCGACGAGATCGGCGACCGATTCGCAACCCTCTTTTTCGAGGACTGTCATCAACTCATCGACCAGTCTGACAGCGAGGCCGGGATCGTAGAAGTTGGCCGTTCCAATCTGAACGGCCGTTGCTCCACAGACGAGAAACTCCATCACATCGTCGATTGACTGAATGCCGCCCACTCCGATGATTGGCGTCTTCACGACCTGCGCAACTTGCCAGACGATTCGCAGCGCGAGTGGCTTGATGGCGGGACCGCTCAGCCCACCGATCCCATTGCCCAGAATGGGCTTTCTCTTCCGCCAGTTGACTGCCAAACCCTGGAAAGTATTGATCAGCGACAGCGCGTCGGCTCCCGCCTCGCTGGCCGATCGGGCGATTTCGACAACGCTGGTGACGTTGGGAGTCAGCTTCGCAATGATCGGCAAGTCACACACCGAACGGACTGCCGAGACGACTTCGGCCGTCATCTTCGGGTTCGTTCCGTAGTCGACTCCACCGCTGACATTGGGGCAGGAGATGTTGAGTTCGAGAGCGGCCAACTGCGGGAATTCGTTCAATTTGCGGGCCATCTGCACGAACTCGGCGGTGTTCTTGCCAGCGATATTCGCGATGATGGATGTCCCCAAACCGAGCAGGGCTTCGAGATGCTTCGCAATGAAGGCCTCGAGGCCATCGTTGTCGAGACCGATCGAATTGAGCAGACCGGACGACGTTTCGACCGTTCGCGGCGGAGGATTGCCGGGTCGGGGAAGGGGCGTCACCGTCTTAGGGATGATGCCGCCGAGCCGGGCGAAATCGACATAGGCCTGCATTTCGCGGGCATAGCCGAACGTACCCGACGCCACCAAGATCGGGTTCTTGAGGCGAAGGCGATTGAGGGTCACATCCAAACAGGGCACGAGGCGGTCTCACAGGATCGACCGCCCGGCAGGATCAGGTCCGTTCGCCGCCACACTGGATAGGCGATTGGTCCGCGCAGTCAACGCAGGCATCGTATCGGTGGCTCTCCCGGTCGACAACGACACGACTGAGGACGACGGCTTCGGCCAGATCAGGCCGTCGTCAGATCACGCCGCCGTGTGTTCGGTAAGGCGTTGCCACGTCGGGCATATCCAAGCCCCACGTCCGTTCCCAGATTTCGGGAATATGGCGGTAGTTTTCGGACTGGAAGATGAGTTGCCTGGCTCGAACGTCCGGTGACGACGACCAGATCGGTACGATGCACCCCAGTTGACCCAGCGTTCCGATCAACAGCACGACCCCGATGTAAAGTCGATTCCGCATGATGGCCTCCATGCCACGAGGAGTTCGCCGCGACGCGTCCTCGTCCTCCATGACTCACTCGCGTTCGATGATCGACTGGCAGTTCGCCAATCGTTCAAAGGTTGCTGACCGGGGCGACCGCCTCGGCCGGAATACTTGATTCTGCCGGGTTCTGCTGGGCCGAGGCCGCCTTGGCAGCCGCCTCTTCCATTTGCCGAACCTTTTCTTCCATCTCTTTGCCAGGCTTGAATGTCACCACAAACTTTTCGGGGACAAAAACCTTGTCGCCCGTTCGTGGGTTGCGAGCTTTCCTCGCCGCCCGCTTCTTGACTTCAAACACACCAAAGTTCCGAAGCTCGATGCGTCCATCATCCACCAGTGTTTTCACAATCGCATCGAATGTCTTCTGGACGATCTCCTTGGTCTTGAGCTGTGTCAGGCCAATGGCCTCGGATATGTCTTTGACGATTTCTTTCTTGGTCACGACTTGAGTCTCCCGTTCTGAGTCGAAGGACTTGCCCACGACAGACTTGTGTTCTGACGGAGTGACTCAACTGTAGTCCCGAAAAAGAGATGATGTCAAGCAGCCTGCCAACAAACCTTGCCGCGACCCGCTCGAATCAGCTTGACGCCGGAATCAGTTGGGCTCTGCAACACCCTCCCCCGCAGCAGAGCGCGGAGTTGGTGTGTTGAACTTTATCGGCCTCATCCAACCGAAACTTTCGGGAAATTCGTCAAAGCAGGAAAACTTTGCCGGACCCGTCATTTCACAGTACGGCTCAGATTCCCTTCCCGTCAGACGTCGGTAACGGCTGCCAGAGCTTGAATTTGCACCAACGGCACGTGGCTACCGCAGCCTGCTCCCGGGCAGACCGAGACGACTTCCTTCCAACTCTCTTCACTTTCGAGGTTCGAGTTCCAAAACGGCCACGTCCGGCATTGAGCGGGTCGAACCGGGTAGACCGCGCACTTGCGAGTCGCTCCGTCGAAGAAGGTGCAATCTCCGTTGGCGAACTCCCGAAGTGACACGCGACCGCTGACCAGCTTCGTGTGGTTGATGCGAAACTCACCGATGCTGATGCCTCGGTATTCGGCAATCTGTTTCATTTCCTCTTCGGTCACCCAGACGTAACCCGGTTCACCCGTGCAACAATCGCCGCATTGTGTACACGTAAACTGAAGGCCATCCTTGTACCAGGGCTGTTCGCTCATCTTGCTCCCCGACGGAAATCAGGCGTCCCGTAAAGAAACGGACATGGCGGGAGCGTAAGTCTGCCGTCCACCGGACGCAACTCGCACGAACCGAATGAAAATCTGCAGGGCGAGCGTTATGATCCCGGCCCGATCCGATCGCTCTTTGAATCCCATGAGTCCCCGCGAATGCCGAACGTCACCTACAAGTCCGCCGGAGTCGATCTCGAACTTTACGACGAGGCGATGCGCCGGCTGCCGGCTCTGATGCAGCGAACACACACGCCGCGGGTCCTCCCGCTGGCGGATGCGTTTGCCGGGCTGATGCGGCTCAACCGGACCAGTCGACCGGGAGAATCGACCTACGACGATCCGGTGCTGGTCTCGGGGACGGACGGCGTCGGGACAAAACTGAAGGTGGCTCAGCAGGTCCAGCGGTTCGAGACCGTGGGGATCGATCTCGTCGCCATGTCGGTGAACGACGTGCTGTGCCTGGGGGCCGAACCGCTGTTGTTTCTGGACTACCTCGCGCTGGGCAAGGACAACCCCGATCTGATCGCGTCTCTGGTGAAGGGAGTCAGTGACGGCTGCGTCGAGTGCGGCGCGGCCCTGCTCGGCGGCGAGACCGCCATCATGCCGGACATCTACTCCGGTGACGACTTCGACATGGCCGGCTTCTGCGTGGGCGTGGCCGAGCGAACGCAACTGATCGACGGCCAGAGCATCCGTCCCGGGGACGTGGTGATTGGGGTCCCCTCCAGTGGATTCCACTCGAACGGCTACAGCCTGATCCGCAAAGTGGTCTTCGGCCTGGCGGGGCTGACTGTCGGGCAACACCTTCCCGAACTCGGCCGAACCGTGGGTGACGTGCTGCTGGAGCCGACCCGCCTGTATCCAAAGCTGATTCTCGGCCTGTTGAAGAATCATCGTCCCAACGTCGCCATTTCCGGCCTGGCCCACATCACCGGTGGCGGTTTGAAGGACAACATCGAGCGATTGCTTCCCGACTCCTGCCGCCTCGTCATTGACAGAGCCTCGTGGCCGATCCCGCCGGCGTTCACGTGGCTGCAGAAGCTGGGCGGCATCGACCGCGACGAAATGTTCCACGTCTTCAACATGGGGATCGGCTTCACGCTGATTGTGCGGCCCGAGTGCGTCGAGGCTCTCCGTGGCGAACTGACTCGTGCCGGCCGTGAGAACTGGGTGATCGGAGAGGTTCGAGCCGGTTCCCGTGGCGTCGATTATCGGAATTGATCGCTCGCGAGGGATGGCACCGATGTCCGTGGTTCAGTACCGCCGCGTGTTTGGGACGTTCTTTCGAAACGCCCTCGTGCGCGAGTTGGCATTCCGCAGCAATTTCGTCATCACGCTGATCACGCGCGGGTTCTGGTTCACGGTGCAGGTGCTGCTGTTCGACCTGATCTATCGCCAGGTTCCGCAGATCAACGACTGGACTCGGGCCGAGTATTTCGGGTTCATGGCCACGGGGATGCTCATCAATTCGATCGTCGAGTCGTGCTTCATGCCGAACTGCGCCCGGTTCAGCGAGTTGATCCGGACGGGAGACCTGGACTTCGCGCTGCTCAAGCCGATCGACACGCAGTTCCTGGTCTCGCTGGAGAAGCTCGATCTCGCGATGGTGACTCAAATGGGGTTTGCCCTCGCCCTGCTGGCTTATTCGGTCGTTCAAACCGGTCGTCCGGTCGAGCCGCTGGCCGTGGTGATGTACCTGCTGCTGGTCATGGCGGCAGTCGCGTTCTTCTACAGCCTGATGATCGGTCTCGCCGCGACGAGCATCTTTTTCGGACGCAATCAGGGACTGCTCGACTTCTGGTTCTATGTGACGATCTTCGCGCGCTACCCGAGCAGCATTTACAGCGGCTCACCCACGGGCGAGGTCGTCCGGTTCGTCTTCTCGTATGTGTTGCCGATCCTGCTCGTCGTGACCGTTCCCGCGCGGGTGCTGCTGGGCAAGGCCCTCGAACCGACCTGGCTTTCCGGAATCACACTCCTCGCCGCGACGATGACCTTTATCGCGGCGCGCGTGGTATTCCTCTGGTCACTCCGGCACTACCGCAGCGCCAGCAGTTAGCCGCCACAACGGGTTGATCCGCGAGGAGCGGCGTGTGGAGTCTCGGGCAGGTGCCCGACTGATACGGTGGAAACGAACCCCATTCGGCGAGTTGAGTGGCCGATCGTGAATCAGCGGCTCACGCCGTCAGCCTACTTTTTCTTCTTCTTCGGCTTGGGCTGCTCTTCCTCGTCTTCGTCCATGTCGAAGGCGTCCATGTCGTCCATCGACGAGGTCGGGCCGGTGTCGATCTCTCCGCTGCTGTCCGACATGACGTCGGCATCGGAATCGTCCAGATCAAAGTCCGAGGTGGCCGACAACTCTTCCGCCGCGTCGGAGACTTCGACATCGTCGTCCGCCACCTCGACTGCCTCGTCAGAGGACATTTCCGCGGCCTTGTCACCTGCGGCGGCAGTCGTCTTTCTGCCGGGGATCAGCAGCACCAACGGCATGAGCGCCACCAAGAATGACGCCAGCAGCGTCACCCCCGCCACAATCTTCATGTTCGTGTTGAGGCTGTCCGCCTGGTTCATGAAGACCGTGACCAACAGATACGTCAGGACGCCGGCCGGGATCGCGGCGACCAGGGATGTCAAAGCGCGTTGTGTGCGTCCCACGAGTCGGTTCCTCCAACGAGGTTGGCGTGGCTGAATTCTCCGGAGGAGCGATGCCGATCATGCCCTCGACACGAGATCGTAAGCATGATCGGCACCGGCCGCTGCTCCCTCGCGGCCGATTCCTGCACCGAGGCACCCGACAGTGATAAGCCGCTCCGGTTGTACTGTTTCTGCGGAATCGTCCGGTCGCACCGCCGGGATGGGTCCACCCGGCTGTTCGAACGGACTCAGGTCTTGAACACGCGCTGCAATTCTTCCAGGGATGTCTTTCCCTCGGCGACCAGTCGCAAACCGTCCTTGTGAAACGTCAGGCAGCCCTCGGAGCGGGCCATGGCCTTGATCTGATCGGCGGACGCCCCCCCGGCAATCAGTTTGCGAATCGCATCCGACGCCAGAATCACCTCCATCATTGCCACGCGACCGTAGTAGCCGATGCCGCCACATTTCTCGCAGGGAGGGTCTTCCTCGCCCGTCTTCTCGTCGACCATCGGTTCGCCCTTGCGGTAGAGGACCTTGGTCTCGGGAGGCAGTCCGACCTTTTCGAGAAGTTTCGGATTCGGGCGGAATGCCTCGCGGCAACTCGTGCAGAGCGTCCGCACCAGCTTCTGGCTGAAGACCGCGTCGATGACCTCGCTGGCCTTCTGCGGATCGCCGGACCACGCGACCAACTGCGCAATGGCCGCCGATGAATCCTTGGCCGACATTTCCGAAATGATGCAAATCCGATCGGCCACGTTCATGAACTGCTTCGTCGATTCGGCATCCTTCAACGGGGGGACGAAGATCACGTCGGCCTCTTCCCGCATCATCCGCATGCACGACGTTTCGATGTCGTCCCCTTCATTGGTCTCGAATTTCTTGACGTTGAGCAGTTCGCGCATCCCGGTGTCGGCGATCGAGTAGATCGAGAACATGTAGACATCGACCCCGCGCAGCACGGCGTACGTGGTGGTCGTCGTTCCCGAGCCGGGAGGGCCGCAGACGACGATCAAGCCATGCCGGCGCGAAGTCAATTCGCGGATCGTCGCCCGGAGCGAGTCGGAGAAGCCGAGTTCCGCCGGTGTGTCGAGCTTGTGCTTCAGGTTGCGGATCCGCACCGTCAACCGCTCGGTGCCATCGGGCTGCGGTTGAACATCGACCGACAACTCGTACTTCGTTCCGAGGTATTCCGCCTTGATCCCGCCGACCTGATGCTTTCCCTTGAGCTTCGCGTCCAACCCCGCCAGCAGTTTGATCATCTGCGTGATGATCGACGCCTGCTGCTTGGGCATCCGGGTGCCGGCATACGGCATCCCGTCGATGGACAGCGCCGACTGAGCCTTCTCGCCCTTCACGTCGAGCCGGATCATTTCCGCGCGACGGTCGATGCCGTCGGTGATCATGTCCTTGGTCGGGCGCAGGGCCGCCTGGGCCAGACGGGCATTCGCCGCGAGGTCGGCCGACTTGCCGTTCATCGCCCCCTGAAAATTGACGAGTTCAACGTCATCGTCTTCTTCGTCTTCATCTTCGTCATCGTCGTCGTCATCTCGTCGCTTGCCGAAGCCGAAAGCCATGGTCCGTTCCTTCACACAACCAACAACAGGAATCGCTCGCCTCGATCAACCGAGTGAGCGGGAAAAATCAGATCCCCAAAGTGAAGCCCGGCTTTCCGAAAAGCCGGGCTTCTGAAATCACAACAGCCCGTAGGCGACGAGCGTCTTTCGCAACCGGGCCTCCTCCGATTCCGAAAGGGGAGTCAGCGGCAGCCGCAACTCGCCGGTGTCTCGTCCCAGCATTCGCATCGCCGCCTTGACCGGGATCGGGTTCGTGGCAATGCCGAGCATGTCGCGACAGAGCGTGAAGAGCTTGTGGTGCCACCGCTGAGCCTCGGCAATGTTGCCTGCCTTCCAGGCCTTCAGCAGTTGCAGCATGTCGCCCGGCACGATGTTCCCCACGACCGACACGATGCCGCTCCCCCCCATCGACAACAGCGGCAGCGTCAGGCTGTCGTCGCCCGAGAGGACCGTCAGGTTGGTCAGGGCCAGCGTCTGCGATGCCTGATCCATCGAGCCGGTCGCCTCCTTGATCGCGACCACGTTCGGAATCCCGGCAATGCGGGCGACGACATCTGGTTCCATGTTCTTCGCGGTGCGGCCCGGAATGTTGTAGAGGATGATCGGAATGTCGACCGCCTCGGCCACGGCCCGGTAGTGCTGGTAAAAGCCCTCGCCCGTCGGCTTGTTGTAGTACGGAGAAACCATCATCGCCCCGTCGGCTCCGACCGACTTCGCGAACCGGGTCAGCTCAATCGCTTCGGCCGTGCTGTTGGAGCCGGTCCCCGCCATGACCTTGATCCGTCCCGCCGCGTGCTCGCAAACCACGGCGACAACCCGCTCGTGCTCGATCGTCGACAACGTCGGGCATTCCCCCGTGGTGCCGACCGGGCAGAGACCATTCGTCCCCTGAGCCACATGCCAATCGACCGCCTTGCGCAACGCCGCCTCATCGACCAACCCGTCCTTGAACGGCGTAACGATCGCCACCGTGAGTCCTGCAAACTGTTCGCCCTTGCGTGTCATCGTGCTTGTTCTTTCGAGTCGTAGATCAACGTAGGGTGGGACGAGTCTTCGACGGCCCACCACGATCAATACGTGACGCTGATGGTG
>JANODP010000049.1:0-10338 GCA_031412755.1 Schlesneria sp.
GCGGCGCTGCGCCAGGATGACAAACTTCTCTGTCTGGCGAAGGAGCTGTACGGAACGGCGAAGGACAGGTTCGAGGCGGCGCATGCTGACCGAACTGCGAACCGCCTGGCTGAGCGACTGATGGTCAACGAGATGTTGACCCTCTTGGAAAACGTCTTCCTCTCACTCGATCTGGAGCGGAACAGCCTGCACCCCGTTCATTCTGGCTGGATGAGTGTCTTTCGTCACTGGCTGCACACGCCGAGTTTTCAGAAGTTCTGGCCTAGGGAGAACGAGCGAGATGGCCTGTGTCACGAATACAGCCCCGCATTCCAAGTATTCGTCAATCGCGTCATGAAGGAGCCCCGGAAGTCGTGAGTGCAATCTCATTGCACTCTGCTTTTCAGTTCCGTTCCGGTTGGTTCACTCATCCGCCAGCCGCACCTCGACTCGCGACGAGTGCCACACATCAGCGACTGAGGCGTCCGTACTATGTTTGTCTTCCGCCCAGTTTGATGAGGTCGATCAGTTCGTGGGTGGACAGTTTGGCGGCTTGGTCGGTCCCTTCGAGGATGCCGGCGACGAGATCGCGTTTGGCGCCGTGCAGTTTCAGGATTTGTTCTTCGATCGTGTCTTTGGCGACCAACCGATAAACCGTGACCGGGCGGGTTTGGCCGATGCGGTGGGCGCGGTCGGTGGCCTGGTCTTCGACGGCCGGGTTCCACCACGGGTCGAGATGGATCACGTCGTCGGCCCCGGTCAGGTTGAGGCCCGTGCCGCCGCGTTGAGCGAGATCAGGAAGAACTCACCACGCCGCGCTGGCAGGTGTCGACTCGTTCCTGACGTTGCTTGGGCGTTGACTGGCCGTCAGGCGATCTCCTTCGGTTGCGAACCTGATGACGCGCGGGCATTGTGGTCGCGAGACTACGGACCCTCAACCACCAACTCTCAGCCACTGAGCCTATTCATGGACCAGCTTCTCTCCGGCATTCACCAGTTCCACGCTCAGGTCTTTCAGCGCGAGCGTGAGTTCTATTCGCAGCTTGCGGCGGGGCAAAGTCCCAGCACGCTGTTCATCGGCTGTTCGGACTCGCGCGTCGATCCGACGATCATCACGCAGTCGAACCTCGGCGATTTGTTCGTGCTGCGGAACGCGGGCAACATCGTGCCGTGCTACGGGGCGTCGAATGGGGGCGAGCCGGCGACGATCGAGTACGCGGTGACGGCGCTCGGCGTGAAGGACATCGTCGTCTGCGGCCATTCGGGCTGCGGAGCGATTCAGGCCATGCTGCATCCGGAAAAAATGGAGAAGTTGCCTCTCGTCAGGGACTGGCTGAATCATGCCGAGGCGACGCGGCGGATCGTTCAGGAGAATTACTCGCAACTCAAGGGCGATGAACTGCTGGAAACCGCCGTTCGCGAGCATGTGCTCGTTCAGATTGAAAACATCCAGACGCATCCGTCCGTCGCCGTGAAGCTGCAACGGGGGGATCTGACATTGCATGCCTGGGTCTATCAGATGCAGACGGGCGAGATTCTGGCGTACTCAACCGAAGATGGTGGCTTCGAGCCGCTGACCAGCCTGGCCCGACAAGAAGCCAGTCAACGCAAGGTCGCCAACCCGCGCAAGGGAAAGAAGCCGTAAGGCGAGTTGCTGCCGTCCGTCCGATCGCATCCACAGAAAACAATTCCGACAATCGCATCAGGCAGGTCGGCTGTCGGCCAATGGAAGAGCATCCCACCGTGACGACGTACGTGTTCTACGAACCTGATGAGTCCCCCGATGCGCCGCAAGAAGCGGTCAAGCCTCCGCCTGTTGCGGAACCGCGCCGTCAGATCGAGCGTGAGTTCGGTGTTCCCGTACCGGGCGAGATTCTTCCGATTCAGCAGTGGACGAACACGGCGCTGAAGACGTTGCCGCCACCGGGACCGCTCGATTTCAAAGTTCTCTTCGGGCGCGAGGCTCCCGTGATGCTCGACATCGGCTGCGGCAACGCCCGTTCGACGCTGGCCAGCGCCGTGTGGCGGCCGCAGATCGATCATCTCTCGACCGACGTCCTGCCCGTCGTGATCCGCTACGCGACGCGGCGAGCCAACCAGCGCGGGCTGACCAACGTCTGGTTCGCGGTCATCGGCGGACGCGAACTGTTGGCCGACTACATCGCGCCGCAGTCGGTCGCCGAAATCCACGTCTATCACCCGCAACCGTTTTACGATCCGAAGCAGATTTACCGGCGGCTGATCACGCCCGAGTTCGTCGCACTCGTCCATCGGTCGCTGGCACCGGGCGGCCTGTTCGTCCTGCAAACCGACAGCCCGGCCTACTGGAAATACATGCAGCAGGTCGTGCCGCTCTTCTTCGAGTTTGAAGAGCATCCCGGCAGGTGGCCCGACGCACCGAAAGGCCGCACGCGCCGTGAGATCATCGCCCTGCGCGAGAAGCTCCCCGTCTTCCGCGGCACCGGGCGACCTCGCACGGACATCACGCCCGACAAGGCAGTGATGCTCGCCGAATCACTCCCCGCGCCCCGTTTCGATGCCGACCGCCGATTGATGGCCCTCGACAAACTCGAACGCGAATCGAGCGGCGATAAAAAGAAGCCAACAAGAAAATGATGGACAAGAAGATGAAACGACTTGCATTCTTGGTCTTATTTTCTTGTCCCCCATTTTCTTGTTCCAATCCATCCTCGAAAGGACACTTCATGCGAAACGTTTGTTTGACCTCGCTGACCGGACTGATGATCGCCCTTGTGGCGGCATCACTCGAAGCCGCGCCGCCTGTTCCCGATTCGGTCGTCTGGCAGGAGGCGATCGAATACTCGAACCCGGGCGATGAACATTTGCAGCTCAACCTGGCGCGGCCCAAGACGGGCGACGGGCCGTTTCCCACCATCCTCTGCATTCATGGTGGAGGCTTTCGCGCGGGCAAGCGTGAAAGTTACGACGCCCTCTGCGTGAAGCTGGCCGAGCGAGGTTACGTGGCCGCGACCATGACCTATCGTCTCGCCCCGAAGCACCAGTTCCCGGCCGCCGTCCATGACACGAAGGCCGCCGTGCGGTGGTTGCGAGCCAACGCGGCGACCTACAAGATCGACCCGACTCGCATCGGTACGACAGGCGGTTCGGCGGGAGGCCACCTCGCGCAGTTCCTCGCGGTGACGGCCAACGTTCCGCAGTTTGAGGGAACCGGCGGCAACCCGAACCAGTCGAGTGCCGTCGCCTGCGTCGTGAACGTCTACGGACCGAGCGACTTCACCAAGTCCTACGGCAAAAGCGTCGACGCTCACGAAGTGTTGCCCCTCTGGTTTGGAGGCAACCTCGACACCAAACGCGAGCTCCACATCCAGGGGAGCCCGCTCTACTGGGTCACGCCAAACTCGGCCCCGACGCTCTGCATCCACGGCACCGAGGACAAGTACGTCGCCCACGAACAGGCGGTCTGGCTGGTCGACAAGCTGAAGGCCGCGACCGTCGAGGCCGAACTCCTCACCCTCGAAGGAGCCGGCCACGGCTTCAAGGGAGCCGACGCCGAGAAGGCCGAGCAGGCGCTGTTCGAGTATTTTGACAAGCGGCTGAAGAAGCAGTGACATGGCGGTCTGACGTTTCCAAGAATCTGGCTAGTCGAGCCAGAATGATGGAAGTAGACTGCGGCCATGAACACCAACATCTGGCAGATTCAGGAAGCGAAGAACAACTTGAGTGTTGTTGTCGCGCAGGCTTGTACCGTCGGCGTGCAAACCATCACCAAGCATGGCAAGCCCGTGGCTGTGGTCGTGGCGATTGAAGATTTTCAAAATCTGAAACGCCGTTCGGTGAAGAAGAAGCGGCCTCTGTTGGAAGTCCTCCGACGCTGCCCGGCTCCCGAAATCTTCACACAATTGGAACAGCAGCGAAACCATCCCGACTTCGGACGGACGATCACTCTCGACGAATGAGCGGCGGGGTCACGCATGCGATATCTGCTCGATACGAACGTGCTGAGTGAGGGTGTGAAGCGGCGACCAGATCCTGGAGTCGCCAGTTGGCTCGTGCAACACGAAGCCGGTGCCGCCATTTCCGAATTGACGCTCGGCGAACTGACCAAGGGAGCATACTTCCTGTCGGACGGACCCAAACGGCAACGGCTACTGGCCTGGATTGCGGAAGTCGCAGAGTCCTTCGATGACCGCGTGCTGCCGCTGAACCGTGATGTCCTGATCGCCTGGGGAAAACTGTGCGGAACGCACGAGGCGACGGGACGACGTTTGCCTGTGGTGGACAGCCTGTTGGCGGCGACGGCGCTGGTCCACGACCTGACCATCGTGACCCGCAAGACGGACGATTTCCCGCCTGAAGTCACGACGTTCACCCCGTGGAAAAAATGAAGCATCCAATCAGGGTTCACAGTTTCACTGATTGGTGGAGTTCACATCATGAAGCTCAGTTTGTCATCGACAGCAATTCGGGTCGGCTTGGTCGCCGTCACGGCCATTGGTGGGATCACGTTGCTTCGTGAGGCCCCGTCGCACGGAGCGCCGGGAAAGGCGACCGGGGTCAAACCCGGTGTTCGGGTCCACATCAAGATGGAAGCGGAATACATCGCCCAACTTTCTGGAGACGACGCGACGTTGAAGCCTGGGACGAAGGTCGATGTCTACCTGCAGTCGGGCAAGAAATACGACGACGTGGAATTGACCGAACTGCAACCGGGCAAGGAGAAGAACTCGTTCAAGGTTCTCGGTTGCACGACGGGCAAGGGGCAGAAGCTGAAGCTGCAGGCGAGCACGCTCACTCATATCGCCACCGAAGACGGGGGCTTTGATGTCGTGCAGGATGCCTCGACCAAGGCGTTCCATGCACTCGACCTGTCACAACGAAACAAAGCCGCCGAAGCCCGATTGGGAACGACGGGACGAAGTCTCTGGCCGGAGATCTCGCGCGAGGAGCGGGCGACGGCGATCGACGACGCCAAGACGCTTTTCAAAAAGTGCAGCGACCTGTTTCCGGGCCGCAACTTCAACTTTCAGGAGACGGAGTTCTATCTGTTCTACACCGACATGCCCGTCAACCAGGTGGCGCCGTACGTCGCCAATCTGGATGCGATGTACCGGCAGTTGTGTACGATCTTCGGCGTTCCACCGGGAAAGAACATCTGGAAGGGCAAGTGCCCGGTCATCGCCTTCGTCAACAAGGAGATGTACCACCAGTTTGAGCGAGAGGTGATGAACAACCCCAAAGCCGAAGGAACGGCGGGATTGCACCACGGGTCCAGCGACGGGCGAGTCGTGGTGACCTGCTGCCGAGGTGACGACCCCGCGTTCTTCGCTCATGTGCTCGTTCACGAAACCGCTCACGGTTTTCTGCATCGGTTTCGGTCGAACGTTCACATCGATTCGTGGATCAACGAGGGAATCGCCGACTGGGTGGCCGAGGTCGTCGTTCAAGGAAGCACGTTCACGTCCCGTCGTCAGTCCGACGCCCTCGTCGCCATGCGCCGGACGGGAACGATGGGAGGCGATTTCTTTCGCGAGCAGGCCAACATCGACGCCGAGCAGTACGGCGTCGCCTCAGCGCTGGCGGAGTTCATGATTGAAACCAATCCCAATCTCTACCGGGCGTTTCTGCTCGGCATCAAGGAGGGACATTCGATCGAAGAATCCCTGAAGCTGACCTACGGCGGCACCCCCGCAGACCTCGTGCAGAGCTTCGGCCGGTCAATCGGCGTCACGAATTTGAGGCCGTGAGCAGTCTGAGTTCACGCACCCTGCGCCGTTGAAGAGGTAAGATCACGCAAGGACTCGTTTCCACGGAAACTGTGGGAAAGAGTCAATCACGACACGTTCGAGGAGATCGCGATGTCGACCATCTCGCTGATTGGAAGAGTTGATGACCAGCATCGTCTCGTGGCGACAGTTCCCGAGTCGATCGCGCCGGGACCGATTGAGATTCTGCTCACAGTGCCGACGCGCGACGAGGATGCCGCCGGGAGTCACTGGATGCAGGGTGTGTCGCAGGCCTGGCACGACGACTTGAGCGACGAGCGGCAGGACATCTACACGCTGGCCGATGGAGTCCCGACCGATGAATCCCGGTGAAGTCCATCTCGCCAACTTCCCGTTTGGCGATACTCCGGGCATGAAGCTGCGGCCCGTGTTGTTCCGGCTGTCAGATCACCTTGGACGGCCCAGCCGTTTGCCGTCGGCTTTCGGCTGATCGGCCTGCAGTTGTTTGATCGCCTTCATCACCCCTTCTTCGACGAGTGCCCACCCGGTTTCGTGGGGGTTGTAGCTGGTCAGCAGACGGTCCTTGTTCGGCAGCATTTCCAGGCGGGCGAAATCCTCCACGTCCCATGAGCATTTCGAGAGGAGCACCGGAATGACGACTGCCTGCTTGTCGGCCTTCAATTTCATCGCCAGCGGGCGTTCGTCTTCGGTGATGTATTTCGAGGCCAGGAAGTGTCGACTGACCATGAACAGAATGATCCTGGCGTTTGACAACCGCTCCTGGATCGTTTCGTCCCAGTCCTCACCCGCGATCAAGTCCGTATCCCGAAACGGCACGATGTAGCCCCGTCGCGCCAGCACGGTCAGGCTCGGTTTGATGTGCTTTACCAACCGTTCGTCGGCGTGGGCGTAGCAGATGAACAGGGGCAGCGGATCGTGCTCCCGTTGGCTGGCGTCGGAGCTTTCCACCTCGCGAAGGGTCTTGTTCACCGCGATCTTCACGGTGCCGCGATCGGTGGTCTGTTCCGTGCGTGTGGCCTCTCCCTTTTTGTCCGCTTCGCGGAGGATTTCGAGTTCCGTCCACGCGCCCGGTTCGTCCTCGCTCTCCACGAACGTCCGGACGGGGAGCTTGTCGTGGAGCGATTTCATTTCGGCCAGGATGAACTCGGTCAGCCAGACCCGGTCGGCCGTCTCCGCTCCCAGCGCGAAGACGTCGGTGACGCGGCCGTCGTGATCGGCGCGGACCAGGGCTTTGGCCTTGGCTCGGACCAGCACCACGCCGCGCAGCCAGCGCGGTTGACGGACGCTCAGCGTGTGAGACCGGACGATGAACTGCGGCAGCAGACCGGGCGGGCGGACGTCGTCGTAGCGGAACTGAATCCGCCGCGCCGCGGGTGCCATGAACTGCTTGAGTTCCTTCGGCTGGTTCTCACCGAGCAGTCCCGGCACGAGATAGGTTCCCCCCTTCCCTTCCAGCGGGAAACAGAGTTCAAACTTCCCCATCAGATCGAGCAGGAACTGATGCTTGTCGGCCGGATACGTCTCCTTGTCGGTCAGGGCTTTGGGGAAGTCGGCGATCCGCAGTTCGCCGTTGGTCTGTTTCTTCTGGAGCCAGCGCAGGATGGTGTAGATCCCGTCGACCAGCCAGCGCGGCTTCAGGACACTGGTGTCCCGCAGGCGCGGATCGTCGCGGTAGTTCAGGGCGATCCCCAGGCAGTTCAGAATCGTGGCCAGCGACTCCTGCTGTGACGGTGTCGTGACTCCCTGCTTCACGCAGATCTGCTGATACTCCGCGTAGGAGACAAAGCTCTCTGGAAGATGCTCCAGTTTTTCGCGGACCTTGGCCCAGGCGGGATCGATCTTCTCCCGGACCCCCGGCATCTTGGCGGCCAGTTTGCCGAGCAGCGTTTTCAGTTCGGGAATCTTGTGGTGAGGATCGCAGTCCGCCGCGACCACGGCCTGCACTTCGGGGTAGCGGTCCTTCAGATCGAACTCATCCACCGTGAACGTGTGCGCCTGGAACTTGTTGAGCACGATCACGACCGGCGATCCGGTACCGTAGGTCCGGATCAGCCGCAGCCAGTACTCGGCCTCCTGGACAGGAGACCGCTGCATCAGCGAGCGGTCACGTCCCGCCAGGACCACGACATAGATGCTGCGCTCCGAGAAAAAGAACTGGTGCGTCTGATGGAGGAACTCCTGCCCGCCAAAATCCCAGACGTGGGCGGTCAGCTTGGTCTTCCCCGCCGTCAGTTCCAGCTTGTTCCGCTCGATCCCCGGTGTTTCGACTTCGTTCTTGTCGTGAGGAACACCGCGCAGCGCCTTCCCCAGCGACGTCTTCCCCACGCGCCCATGCCCGACCAGCAACAGCTTGACCTCATTGAGCGGCTTCGCCCCCCGCTTCTGCCGCCCGAAATAATGATCCAAGATCGCCCGAGGCGAGAATGTCTCCAAAACGTCGGCAGGCAGTCCCAGGGCGGGATTGTGGCTGAGAAACAGCGTTCTCAGTTTCGTGAGTTGGTAGAGCTCCTGCGGAAGCGTCGTGAGTTGGTTGTAGAAGAGACGAAGTTCGGTCAATGCAGTGAGCTGTCCAATCTCCGGCGGGAGCATCTTCAGTTGATTGCTGCGGAGATCAAGCATCGACAGCGCCGTGAGCCGTCCAATCTCCGGAGGGAGCATCGTGAGTTGGTTGTCATTGAGATGAAGCTCGGTCAGCGCCGTGAGCCGACCGATCTCCGGAGGGAGCGTCGTGAGTTGGTTGCTTCCGAGAACAAACTCGGTCAGTGCTTTGAGCCGACCGATCTCCGACGGAAGCATCGTAAGCTGGTTGCGGTCAATTCGAAGCTTGGTAAGTGCGTTGAGTTGTCCGATCTCCGGCGGGAGCGTTGTGAGTTGGTTGGCGGTGAG
Organism: Schlesneria sp.; assembly: GCA_031412755.1. Lineage (GTDB taxonomy): Bacteria > Planctomycetota > Planctomycetia > Planctomycetales > Planctomycetaceae > Schlesneria. The sequence continues at coordinate 8,592 of JANODP010000049.1, forward strand.
GCTAAGCGACATCAGTGCCTTGAGCTGTCCGATCTCCGGCGGGAGCGTCGTGAGTTGGTTGTCATAGAGCCAAAGTACATTTAGTGCTTTGAACTGGCAGATCTCCGGTGGGAGCGTCGTGAGTAGATTGCCGCGGAGATCAAGCGTTTTCAGTGCCTCGAACTGTTCGATCGCCGGCAGAAGCTTCGCGAGAGTCAGATTTCCTAAATCGAGTTCAGTCGATGTTGCGGACCTCATGGCCACTTTGCCCCGTCGCATCGATGGAACCAGATTTCCTAAATCGAGGTCAGTTACTCGCTTCCCCTGTTTGCGGACGGCTTCGATTCTCTGGAGTCCCTCATCATAGGGACTGATCTTGGAGGTGCGTTTGGAAGCCATGTTTGACCGTGGGCTGGAATGAGTGGCGTCGGTGGACGTTTGAGGCGGAAGGCCGCGAAGCCTGGCAAGAGGGTCGGCATCGTAAAGTCCTCAGGGACTCGTCGCCAGCCGTTGAACGGGCGGCTTGGTCACCAGCAAACAAGAGACTGTGAATGACGCCGGTCTTGGATGGCCTTCAAAGTAGCCTTCATCGCTCCGCGTGAAGAAAGCCGTGCGCGAGTTCGGCGCTGATCATCCCAACCACGGCTCACCGTTATCGGCTTACTTCACGCGGAGCGATGAAGGCTACTTTGGCCGGAAGCGAAGCCTCAATGCACCTTGAACTGCAAACGCTTCGTCAACCGAACAACTCCATGATCGGCTGTCCGTCGTCCATCAGTCCCACCGGGCGGCCCTGGGTGTCGGGCAACCTCAGTTCGTGGTTGATGCCGAGGGCGTGATAGATCGTGGCGGCGAGGTCTTCGGGTTTGTAGGGCGGGGTCGTGGCGTAGGCCGCGTCCTTGTCGGTCTGGCCGAGGGCGATGCCGCCGCGGATGCCGGCTCCGGCGAGGACGGCGGGGAAGAGCGTGCTCCAGTGGTCGCGGCCCCAGTTGGCGTTTCCCTTCGGCGTGCGACCCATCTCACCCAGGCAGACGACAAGCGTTTCGTCGAGCAGTCCGCGCTCTTTCAAATCCGTCAGCAATGCCGACAGCGATTGATCGAGGCCCGGAATCAAGTGGTTGCCGACATCCTTGCTGTTCGTGTGCGAGTCCCAACTGTAGCCGTCGGGCGCGTCCCAGTGGACCGTCACGTAGCGCACACCCGCCTCGACGAGCCGCCGCGCCATCAGGGTCGACTGGCCGAACAAGTGGCGTCCGTACCGGTCGCGGATTGCTGCCGGCTCCTGCTTGAGGTCGAGGGCCTTTCGCGTTCGTTCCGACGTGACGAGTGAGAGAGCCCGCTGCTGGAAGCGGTCGTAGGCGGTCAATGCTTTTTCATTGTCGAGCCGTCGCAATTGTTGCTCGAACTGCGCGAGCAGCGTCTGCCGCGCGTTGAGCCGGTCGAGCGTCATCGCTTCCGGCGCGACGAGGCCGTCGATCTGAAAGGTCAACTCGGCGTCGGTGCAGGCGCGGAAGTAGGGGTTGTCTTTCTTGTCCTTCTTTTCGATGGAGGTCGTGATTGGATCGTAGCCTCGCCCCAGCCAACCGGCGTATTCGCCCGGCCGCTTCAGTTGGGTCGTGTACGACTGAATCTTGCCGAGGCTGTTGGGCAGGACGACGTAGCTGGGCAGGTTCAACGAATTTCGGAGCGGGGGGCGTGTGTCCCCGGAAACGGTGGGCGGTGGGAAGTTGTTGGCGGAATCAGGGGGCTCACGGCCCCCGCGCCGGGG
>JANODP010000050.1:0-42385 GCA_031412755.1 Schlesneria sp.
GGTGGTTGAGTGTCAAAACTTCGGAGGATGGGCACTCCTGCCCGTCCGGCATTCATCGAACAGGGACGGGCAGGAGTGTCCATCCTCCAACTCACTTCACTTCGCCGGCCACATCGCGGCAAAGATCGCACCGATGATGGCGGCATACGCGATCGACTCGATCAGGTGGCCGACGATCCGGCACTTGAACCAGATCGAGTGCGGAACGATCGCCGAGAAGAATGTCAGGAACCCGGCGGTCGAGACAAACCGAAAGACGGTCATGAAATCGGTGGCAGGTGGCTTGATGGCCAGCCTCGTCAGATAGGCCAGACAAAAACTGGCGACCAGAAAATAGACAAACGTCTGCCCGAGATTGCGTCCCATGCTGACCGGTCCAAACACGGTCATGACCCCGTGCGGCCCGGCCTTCTCCTTCCGGGCGTACTCCTCGCTCTTCATCTCCTCCATCGAGTTGCATCCGGGAAACATGTAGCTTCCCGGTGAGATGTCACATCCTCGCACGGCCTCCATGAACTTGTCCTCCTGCGCCAGCTTCACCCAGTCGTGCTTGTGCAGTTGCAGCACCATCCACGACAGGAAGCTGGCAAAGAACAGCGCGACGGCAGAGAGGACAATCGGGAGGATCAAGCTGAAGGTCACGGTGAGATTCCTGGGTTGAGACGGAAAGAATGGAGTCGCTCGGCAGAATCTTGCCCGAACGCGGAAGATTTGTGAACCGACAACCATGCGGACGCGACTCTTCTTTCGTTCGCCAACCAAGGGACGCACGATGCCGAGACGACCGGACGACATTCGCGACGAACTGCTGGTACTGCGGTGCCTGCGTCGCGACTTGGAGGCGTGGGACGAACTGGTCCGGCGTTACAACGATCGGTTGTTCTACTACGTGCGGCGGATGGTCGATCAGGACGAGCAGGCCGCCCCTCTGCTGCAAGAAGTTTGGGTCAAGGTGTTGCAGAGCCTGCATTCGCTGCGCCAGGGAAGCCGGTTGGCACCGTGGCTTTATTCGCTCACGCGGCACGTGGTGATGAGCCACTACCGCGAGAGATACTCGACCCTCGAAGTGGCCGATCACGCGGAATTGGAGGAGCGGCCGATCAACGAATCCGCCGAGGCGGCCCGCTTCGAGGATGCAGAGTTGATCCATTTCGGACTGGGTCGGATCGGCTGGGCCGAGCGGGAAGTGCTCACGCTGCATTTTCTCGACGACCTGTCCATCGCCGAGATCGCGACTGTCCTCGGCATCCCGCCCGGGACCGTGAAGTCTCGATTGCACCGGGCCAAGTCCGAGTTGCGACAAGTCCTCCTGAGCGAGAACAGCGAGCCGACCGGGAAGGAAACTCATCATGCCTGACCACAACGCCCCCTCCGACCACGAGCTGTCTCTGCGCGATCGACTGCTCGCGGTCGGAGCGCCCTCACCCAGTGTCCAAGACCAGATTCAAAAGGAGATTCGAACCATGTTGACTCGAAAACTGACCACCCTGCATCGCGTGTTCTTGTGTACCGTCGCCGTCGGTTCCCTGGCGAGTGCCATCCTCTGCGGATCACTCGCGATCACCGAGGCGCAGTTGCCACCGTTGGCCCGGCTCGGGCTCGCGACGGGAGTCCTGTTCGGCCTGGCCTGGATCATCGTGATCGTGTCGGTCCTGCGACGCGGTGAGATGGACCTGAAGCGTGACACCCGTCGCATCGCTCAGATGGTGTGGGGCTTCACGCTGTTGATGTCGATCTTCTTCTGCGCCGTCGGAATGTCGCGTCCCGACAAGCCGGTCAGCGTGCTGCTGATCCTCCAGTCGCTGATCTTCCTCATCGGCGCCGCCGTCTACTGGCTCAACCACCGCATCGAGGAATCCGAACTGAACGTGAGGGAAAAGCTGCTGGAGATCGAACTCCATCTGGCCGAGTTGACCCGGGCACGCTGATTTGCGGAGGCTCATTGTGGTTCGGGTTCCCAAACCGCCTCCTCACCCAGCCGAAGTCTTCAACCGGCAGTCGAGGCTGCGAACGAAATGAAGCGTTGATCGGACATCGTTCGCGCGAGGCTCATCACGCGGAGCGATGATGGCTACTTTTGTTCACCGCGCCAGGTGACCGGGTGATTGGTTTCGAGGTCGAAGTCGTGCCAGTTTAGTTGAATCCACGCGGCGGCATCATGGAGATTGTGAAACTGTCGCGACGGTGGAACTGGCTCGGGCACTTGGGACGTCTCAGCTTCGGCCTCTGGCTCCGGCTTTGGCAGGAAGACGTGTTTGCCATCGTGGAAGACGAGTTCTTCAAAACGCTGAATCAGGATCTCTCGCAGTTCATCGACGCAGCCGGGATGAGACAACAATCTTGCTAAAGATCTCTGATCGGACATCACGACTACGGCAACGCGGACATAACCGTCGATGCCTACCGTATCGTCCTTTGGTGATGAACTCACGCGGCCGAGCATAACGGCAATCACTTGAGTGGCGATTTTGTTTTGTGTGCGTATATCCAGTAGCGGCATGAGGGTCGATAATATCACCGTTGTACGCTCATCATCGAATTTGTGGAGCGATTCGATTAGAGCTTCGACTATCTGTGATTGCACCGCCGGGCTTAGCCGCGGAGCCAGCGCAACCAGAACGTACCCCGCTTCAATTAATACCCTAGTATCCTTCGATTTCTGAAACACGGTGAACAGTACTTCTCCGCCGCGGGCGGCGTGCGCCAGCTCCAACCTTGGGGCCAGCGCGGCGAGAACTTTTCCTGCTTCATGCAGAACATTTCTATCCGTTGATTTCTCAAGTATGGCAACCATGGCGTCCCAACTGCGAGCAACTTGCGCCGATTCCAGCATTGGGGCCAGTGTGACGAGACAATTCCCCGCCGCGTCTAGAACATTCTGATTCGTAGACTTTCCAACGACTGCGAGCAGGGCATCCAAGGCGCGAGTAACCTGTGCCGTTTCAAGCCTCGAAGTCAGCGTGTTTAGAGCATACCCCATCCACATCGGAGCATAGGGATTTGTCGAATTTTCAAGTGACGCGAGCAGGGCATTCCAGCCTCGCGTCACTTGGGCGGGTTCCAGACTCGGTTCCAGCCTTTGGGTCATACCGAGAAGCCCCATCGCAGCGGCAATTGGATCATTCCCATCCTTCGTTTTTTTTTCGAGGACGGTAACCAGAGTATCCCAGCGGATCGCGACTTGAGCCGGGTCTAGTCTCTGAGCCAACGCATGGAGACCCGCTCCCGCAGGAAATGCACCGAATGTCCCTGTCATTTTATCGGAGACTGCGAGTAGGGCATCCCAATTTCGGTTGACCTGCGCCAGTTCGAGACTTGAGGCCAGTGAGTAGAGATTGCTCCCAAGTCCCAGGCCAGTGTTATTCATCCGTTCGTTAAGGGATAGGACCAGTGCATCAAAGATGCGCGTGACCTGCGCTGGTTCCAGACTCGGAGCTAGCGCGACGAGCCCCTCGCCAGCAGCTTCCCGTACATTTTCATCCTTCGATTCACTGAGGATCGCGAGCAGGTCGTCATACCCACGTGTGACCTGCGCCGGATTTAGTCGGCGGGTCAGCGCAACGAGACCTTTTCCTGCTGCCTGCTGAACATTTCCATCCTTCGATTTATCCAGAACAGCAAGCAGGGCGTCCCAAGCATACATGATCGTCGCCCGTTCCAGCTTCGGCGCCAGCGCGATGAAAACATCTCCAGCACTTTGCAGAACTTTCCAATCCTTTGATTTCTCGATGACTGCAAGGAATGCGTTCCAGCCTCGTGTTACCTGTTCCGGTCCGAGTTGGGGGGCAAGCGTGACGAGACCTTTGCCCGCCGTACTCAGAACCGTCTCATTCGCCGATTTCTCGGAGATTGCGAGTAGAGCGTCGCATAATACGCGATTTACTTCCGTTCGCTGTCGTGACTCGGTTCGCGCGAGGGCGCAAGTCACGAACTCATCAAACTCTGCGCTCGCCTTTGCGCTGGGGTCGCTCAGCCAAGCAACACTTCCATCCAAGGCAGAGAGGTCAGAGGAACCCAGTTCCAACGCCATCCAGCACGCGGCAACGCGGATGCGCGGATCGGCGGTCCTGTCATGTTGTTTGACAATGACGAGTTCGATCGCTTTGGTCCGGCGATTCGGGCTGACGCCGACACAGGACTGGATGACTCGTTCGGCTCGACGGGCAACTCGGAGAGCGGTCGCAGGGTCTTCAAAGGCAACTTCGAGGGCCAGCAGTTGAAGATGTGAGTCACCGAGAGCGGACCAGTCGGCAAGGCTCTTCAGTTCTGCGGGATCCAGTGAATCCTTATTGAAGCCAATCGGACGCAAGATGCTGCCGACTATTTGCCGCTCAGCCTTCGCGCGTTGTTCGGATTCGGCCTGCTTGGCAGACTCCGCCGCTTTGCGTTGCTGCTCCTTAGCGTCGCGTTCCTCAATGACCTGCCCGAGTGCAATCTCCTTTTTTCGTTCTGACTCACTCGCGGCATGTTCGGCAATTCGCGCTCGGATCAGACCCCAAGTTGTTCCCGCGACTCCCAGCAACAACACCGCCATTATCACGGTGACGGCGATGACCGGTCCTCGATGTTTCTTGACGAACTTCTGGATTCGGTAGGCCGTACTAGGTGGGGCGGCTTGGACGGGTTCGCCTTGGAGGTGGGCTTGGATGTCGTTCGCGAGGCTGGTCGGGGTTTCGTAGCGGCGTTTGCGGTCTTTTTCGAGGGACTTCATCACGATCCAGTCGAGTTCGCCCTGGACGAGTGTGCCGAGGCGCTTTGGCTCGGTGCGGCGGGAGGCGGCGAGCGTCGAGAGCGTCGGCTGGTTCAGGGTCAGGCGCGTGCTGGGTTTGGGGGGATCGACCTCAATGATCAGGCGTTTGAGTTGCTCGAACGCGGCGGCGCGCAGGTCGTGGGTCGAGAACGGCGTGCTGCCGGTGAGTAGTTCGTACAGCAACACGCCCAGGCTGTAGACGTCGGTCCGCGTGTCGATGTCGACGCTCCCCTCGGCCTGCTCGGGAGACATGTACTGCGGCGTGCCGAGGAACTGGTCGTGCTGCGTGAACAGCGTCTCGTCGGTCAGCCGCTGCGCGATCGCCTTGGCGATGCCGAAGTCGATCACCTTCGCGAACGGCCGGTCGTCCTGAGTGCTGACCAAGACGTTTCCCGGCTTGAGGTCGCGATGGATGACCCCCTTGTGATGCGCGTGCTGGATCGCCTGACAGACCTGCTCGAACAGCTCCAGCCGTTCGCGGATGGTGAGGTGGTTTTGATCGGCGTAGTCGGTGATCGGCTTCCCTTTGACATACTCCATCACGAAGTAGGGGCGCCCGGTGTCGTCGGTCCCCGCGTCGAAGACCTTGGCGATGTGCGGATGGTCCATCAGCGCGAGGGCCTGCCGCTCGGCCTCGAACCGCGCGAGGACCGCCTGGGAATCCATGCCGAGCTTGATGAACTTGAGCGCGACCTGCCGCCGGATGGGCGAACGTTGCTCGGCCCGATAGACCTCGCCCATCCCCCCGCCGCCGATCCGTTCGAGAATGCGATACGGTCCGACCGATTCCGGCATGTTGTTGAGCAGTTCGCGAGCCCGCTTGATGGCCGCCTCGTCATAGTGGTCGGTCGGCGAGAACGCCGGGTCTTGCGGGTTGTCGCCGGGTTTGTCGGACATGGTGCGGTTCCGTGAGGGCGTGGAGAGGTGTTCAGTTTTCAGTGTTCGGTGTTCAGAAGGCAAGTCTGCTCAGTCGCTTGGGGTCGGGTCTGATCCATCGCCTGTTTCGGATCGGACGTCATCAACCCAATAACCTCGACCCGGCGGTGTCTGACAGCGCCGCGAAAGATTTCTGAAAAAAAGGGAACGGCTTGTCAGGCGTGATCGACTTTCGGGTATCAGGTAGAGGGAAACGCCAAGGTTCTCACAAAGTAGCCATCATCGCTCCGCGTGATGAGCCTTTCAGGGGAGACCTTCGATTGTTCCAAACCCGCCGCCACTCGCAGCCGAAGTCTTCAAACGACAATCGAAACTGCGAACGAACTCGCGGGTTGAGCGGGAGTCTGTGCCGCCCGGCTCATCCCGCGGAGCGATGATGGCTACTTTGATGAAAAGAGAGTGTGAGCCAAATGAACGAGATGCCAAACCACGAGGCCTTCTCCAGCGAGCCGCCTTCTATGGACCCCGCGAACATCAACGAAAATCACCTGACGCGCGCCAGCATCTTTGCCCGGCTCGGTTCAGCGGGACCAGGCGAACGAGAATTGGCGTGGTCGGAGTTTCGCGCGCGCTACGCGCAGGTCATCGCCGGGTTCGCGGCCAAGTGCGGTGCGAGCCGGCAGGACATCGACGACATCATTCAGAACGTGTTGACGAGCTTTCTCGGGGCGAGCGGCGAGTTCGTTTACGATCCGGCGAAGGGACGGTTTCGCGGATATCTCAAGACGTGTACCGTCCGGGCGGCGATCCGTCGGGCCGGGAAGAACGTCCGATTCCGGGGCATCCCGTTGGATGAGATCCCTCAGGCCGAACTGGCCGTCGAACCGATCTGGGACGATGTCTGGGAACAGCAACTTGTCGTTCAGGCGCTGCGACTTGTTCGAGAACAATGCCAAGACAGCACGGTCTTTCGCGCATTCGAGCAATACGTCCTGCTCGATCGTTCCGCCGAGATCGTCGCCCACGAACTGGGAACCAGCGTCAACAACGTCCACCAAGCCAAGACCAGAATCACCAAACAACTCCGCGACACCGTCCAACGGCTGCGCGAGTTGGAAGAGGGCTGAAGTCCCCTCACCCATCGATTCTCGGAGAAGGGCGAGGGGGCACCTTTGGAGTCCGTACGCACACCAAAGTTCGCTGGAACCATCGGACGCTAAACGGTGCCATTGCGGTCACTAGCTGTGGTGCCATCGTGGTTCTTCCCTCGAGTGATCATGCCGGACAGCTTTCCGGCTGTCTTGCCGTCAGCCTACAATCGCGTAGGGAAAAAACCTGCTCGATATGTGAGGCCGCTCGATGTCTGATCCGAAAACAGTCGCCGACAAGTCGGAAAGCACCGGATCGAAGTCGGTGGCCGACGAGCTGGCGTTCCAGCCGTCCTCTGAGACCACGCTCGGGGTCGAGTTGGAGCTTCAGATCATCGATCGCGAAAGCCGGGATCTGGCTTCGGGTGCGGTGCGCATTCTCAAAGAGTGCGAGACGGAAGCGATTCCGAACGTGACGGCCGAGTTGATGCAGTCAATGATCGAATTGAAGACCGGCGTCTGCCGGACTGTGAGCGAAGCCCGCAACGAACTCGTGCTCAATCTGAGGCGGGTGCGCAACATCGCCAGTTCCCTCGGTTACGAACTGGCCATGGGAGGGACGCATCCGTTTCATCGCAGCGGCACCAGCGTCGTGTTTCCCGCCGAGCGCTACGAACAAATTCAGGAACGGCTCTCGTGGCTCACGTACCAGCGAGTCGTCTTCGGGCTGCACGTTCACGTCGGAGTGCCCAACGGTGACATGGCGATGGGCATCATCGGCATGCTGGTCCAATACCTGCCTCACCTGCTGGCGACTTCCGCGAGTTCGCCGTTCTGGCAGGGGGTCGACACGGGGTTGTCGTCGACTCGGGTGGCGCTGTATCGGTTGCTGCCTCACGCGGGAGTGCCGCGTCACTTTCGCGACTGGAAGGAATTTCGCAGCTTTTACAAGGTGATGCGGGACTGCCGGGCGATTCAGTCGCCGAAGGACATCTATTGGGACATCCGCCCCTGCCCGCAGTTTGGCACCATCGAGATCCGCATCTGCGACATGCCCGACTCGCTCGCGACCACTTTCGGACTGGTGGCCCTGATCCGCAGTCTGGTGATCTCGGCCCAACGTCTGCTGACTGAGCGGCCGCTCCTGCGACGTGGTGACATCCGGCGGCATTGGATTGCCATCGAGAACAAGTGGCTGGCAACGCGCTATGGTTTGGAGGCCATGTACATCCGCACGCCCAGCGGCAAGCGAGCCCCTCTCGCCCAGGACTTGTCGGACCTGATCGGTCGCCTGTCACCGATTGCCCGCGAATCGGGGGACTATCCGTTTCTGGCGGCCCTGCTGCCGGTCGACAAGTTTGAGTCGGGGGCGGATCGCCAGCGCCGGCTGTATCGCGAAACCGGCAGTTGGCCGGCTTTGGTCGATGACATGACGATGCGCCTGGCGGAGGAGTTGAAGAACGCTCATGTGTGAATTGATGGGCTTGTCGTTTGACCGGCCGATTTCCGCCGACTTCTCCATCCGCGCGTTTGCCCTGCGCGATGTGGAGAACGCGAACGGCTGGGGCATGGCGTGGTATCCGGATCGTTCGGTGGCCATCGTCAAGGAACCGGTCGAATGGCGGCAGAGTTTCCACACCAAGTTTCTCGAAAGCTATCACGGCCTGCATTCGCGGGTGTACATCGCCCACGTGCGGCACCAGACGACCGGTGGTGTCCCGACTCACTCCGACACGCATCCGTTCACGCGCGAACTTGCGGGGCGGGACTTCTGCTTTGCCCACAACGGCACCGTGGAAGCCTTTCGAGACCTCGCCCTGAATCGGTATCGCCCTGTGGGCGGCACCGATTCCGAGCACGTCTTCTGCCACCTCTTGTCCAAGATCGCCGAACGAAACGACCTGTTGAACGGCGAGTCCGGTTGGCAATGGCTCCATCAGCAACTGGCCGAGTTGAACCAGCACGGCAAGCTGAACTGCCTGATGTCCGACGGCCAGCGGCTGTTCTGCTACCACGACACGGGTGCCTGGAAGGGCCTCAGCCTGCGCCGGCTCCGCATGACCGACGGACAAGAGCGACACTTCGAAGACGCCGGCATCGCCATCGACGTCAAGCAAGACGCCGAACCTCAGCCCGTCAACCACGGCTACGTGATCGCCACCTGCGCCCTCAGCAAAACCGGCTGGACCAGCTTCCACCCCGGCGAACTGATCGTGCTGGAAGGAGGCACCCTCTGCTTCTCCAGCCACGCCGATCGCCGAGCAACTGGATGAATGCGGACAAGGGATTACTCGGTTACCGCTCGTCACCACGCTATGAGCCTGTGATTTTTTCGCCACCGACCTTGCGTCGGTGGTTCAACGGCTTTTGCGCTATTCTGATTTCCTGAGAGTTTCGAGTAGTGCAGAAGCCGCTAACCCCCCGGGACAAGCCCGGGGGCGAAAAAGTCACACGCTCTATGTGATGAAGAACAGGTTTGCTGTGATGTTGGAGTAGCTCTGCTTGACGGTCCAGCGCGGCGTGGCTACGGTGGCTCCATCATGAAATCTCTCGAAGCCAAACTGTTGCAGATCGGCAATGCACGCGGCATCCGTCTCCCGGCGGCGATGATCCGCAAGCATCAGCTCGACGCGGGCGTAGTCCTTGAAGAGCGTGATGGCGAGATCGTGCTTCGGTCGAAGCAGGCCGCCAAGAAACTGTCTTGGGAAGAGACCGCTCAACAGATGGCTGCCGCGAGCGAAGACTGGTCGGATTGGGAAGTGGTGGCCGACGGCTGGAACGGCGAATGAAACGCTACGAGATTTGGTACGCCCGCCTCGAACCGGTCGAAGGGAGCGAGATCGGCAAGACCCGGCCTTGCGTCATCGTCAGCCTGGATGCCATGAACGCGGTGTTGCCTACGCTGGTCGTCTGCCCGCTCACCTCGAAACTGCATGCTGGTTGGCGTTCGCGTCTGCGAGTCATCTGTGCGGGAAAGCCCGCCGAACTCTGCGCGGATCAAATCCGCGTCCTCAGCAAAACACGCCTCACCAAGAAACTGGGGTCGCTGACAAAAATCGAAGCCGCCGGTTTGCGAACCCTGCTGTCGGAGATGTACGGCGCGCCGTAACGCGAACGTCAGAAAAGTTATCACGACGCGGGCGCGTGGAAGGGACTGAGCTTGCGCAGGCTCCGCATGGTCGAGCGCCAAGAGCGACATTTTGAAGACGCCGGCATCGCCATCGACGTCAAGAAGTACGCCGAACCTCAACCCTTCAACCACGGCTACGTGATCGCCACCTGCGCCCTCAGCCAAACCGGCTGGCACAGCTTCCACCCCAGCGAACTGATCGTGCTGGAAGGAGGCACCCTCTGCTTCTCCAGCCGCGGCGAACGCCGAACAACTTGGTGAAGGAGGCGAACTGATCGAGGCCGTGGAGTGGCTCGCTCAGAGACTTCGTGAAGGGTGTAGGTTCTGATCGACAATGACGGTTTCTTTTGGAATTGTCATGCCCATGGAGGTTTCCTCACCTGCCACCCAGCCGTGGTACAACTCGCGTACACATCAGAATCAGCGATTGATGACGGCGACACAGATCGAACAAACTGTGATACTAAATCGCCCAAGACGCCGTTCCAGTTGATACAGGAATCACGATGGCACAGAACTTTTTTGACGAACAAGGCGAGCAGTCTCAGATCAAGGCTGAGATCGTCTCGAAGTACTTCTTCGTTTGGGCCAAGGTCATCATTGCGACGCAGAAGAGACATCAGCGGGAAAATCGCGTTGCGTACATCGACCTTTTCGCAGGCCCGGGCCGGTACAGGGACGGAGCGTTATCGACACCTGTCAAGATCTTGCAAAGCGCACTGACCGAGCCGGACTTCTGCGAACGGCTCGTCACCATTTTCAACGACAAGGACGAAGAAAACAGTCAGTCACTGGAGAACTGCATCGCCGACCTTCCTGGCATCGAAAAGTTGAAACACAAGCCAAAAGTCTACACAGGCGAAGTTGGCGAGGAGGTCGTCAAGAGTCTTGAACGCCAGAAGCTGCCTCCGAGCTTCCTCTTCGTCGATCCCTTTGGCTACAAGGGGTTGTCCCTTCGCTTGGTCAATGCGGTCCTGAAGAATTGGGGATGCGACTGCGTCTTCTTTTTCAACTACAACCGCATCAGCATGGGACTCGGCAATCCCGCGGTTGAGGAGCCCATCGACGCGCTCTTCGGGAAGGAAAGAGCCGACCGGCTGCGGCAACGATTCAAGACGGAGGACGTGACACCTCTCGGACGCGAAACGTTTATCGTGGATGAGATGAAGAAGGCGATTGAGGAAATGGGCGGTAAGTTCGTTCTTCCGTTTCGTTTTCGGAATGCCAACGACACGCGGACGACGCACCTTCTGTTTTTTGTCTCGAAGGCATTTCGAGGTTACGAGATCATGCGTGAAATCATGTACGCGCACAGCCACAAAGAGCAGGGAGTGGCCAAGTTTGAATACAACCCCGCCGATGTCCGCTGTCCGAGCCTGTTTGATCTCTTGCGACCACTTGAAGATCTGGAGGAGATGCTACTCAATGACTGTACGGAACAGACGGTTGGATTCGTTGAGCTGTTTGAGCGGCACAGTGTTGGAAAGCCGTTTGTTGAGAAGAATTACCGTGAAGTTCTTTGCCGAATGGAACAAGAAGGCAAAGTCAGGATGGAACCGCCATGTCCCCCACGCCGGAAGGGTACAATCGGTAAGGCGGTCAAGATCATATTCTCAAGGAGGTGAGCAATGAGTGCGACATCGGAAATTGAATGGACGGATGCCACATGGAATCCAGTGCGAGGATGCACAAAAATCAGCCCCGGTTGCAAACACTGCTATGCGGAGACATTTGCAGAACGTTTTCGCGGTGTTCCTGGTCACCCCTATGAGCAGGGATTCGACTTGCGGCTGGTCCCCGAAAAACTTGCAGAACCATTGAAATGGCCAGCGCCAAAGACGGTGTTCGTCAACTCGATGAGCGATCTGTTCCATGAGGAAGTGCCGGACTCGTACATCGAACAAGTCATTCGTGTCATGGAATTGGCGGATTGGCATACGTACCAAGTATTGACCAAACGAGCCGACCGCCTGCGCGACTTGCTGAATGGTCGGCTGGCATTTGCTGGAAAACTCCGTCATGTTTGGTGGGGCGTCAGTGTGGAGAACCGCAAACACGGTTTGCCACGAATCGATGCTCTTCGAAGCACGCCTGCCGTCGTCCGATTTCTCTCAATCGAGCCGTTGTTAGAGAATCTCGGTTCCTTCGACCTGACAGGGATTGGATGGGTGATTGTTGGGGGCGAGAGCGGACATGGCGCAAGACCAATGGACCAAGAATGGGTCTGCAACATTCGTGAACTATGTGAGGCCGCCAACGTCCCGTTCTTTTTCAAGCAATGGGGAGGCGTTCAGAAATCAAAGAAAGGGCGGCTACTCGATGGCCGAACATACGACGCAATGCCCGCTCGCCAAGTAAGTCATCTGCCACCACGAACGTTGCGAACGCAAATGGCTACCGAAGTCACTCAATGGACGGGCTATGGCAATGTTGCATTGCAAACCTGAGAACGAGTGACTCGTCTCACAAACAAGAACGCCTTGGAGTTGATGAGCGCCCACAGCAGGTAGTTCACCAGGATGACATCGCCGCGCTGCACCTTCATGGCTGTGGCCTGTGGGCGTCGTAGTTGTCGTAGATCGACATCTCGGGATCGTCCCAACCGGCCGCTCCCGCCGTGAGGCTTTGTGCGGCGTAGGCGTCGGTGGCGTCGAACGCCTCGTCGGTGAAGACAGATTGAAGTCGCTGATAGACGTGCAGCGGCAGCAAGACGTATTGCGAATGAGTTTGTTCATCCTCGACGGCCACCGGCCGTCCCGCTCGTTGTTGGATCGCCTCGCGCATTTCATCAGTCAGTTTGAGTGACATCGTTTGGTCTCACGAGCAGCTTTGAATCGAAAAGTGATTCCGTCGGACAGACATGATAGCGATCACCTCACAGCCTGACCTGCTGGCTGAACGTGAAGGAGAAGCTGCTGGAGATCGAACTTCACCTGGCTGAGTTGACTCGGGCGCGGTGATCCCACTCAGGACGAGCTTTGCTATTTTTTCTTGGGGTTGAGCGCCGCTTCGCGCTCCTTCGCGGCGGCCTGCTCCATCGCCACCTTCTGGTCGGAGGAGAGGATGCCGTCGAGCTTGCGGATGAATTCGGCTGTGAAGCGTTCCTTCAACTCCTTCTGAGCCGCCTCCTTCGCCTGATCATTCCCCTTCGCGGCGACGAGGCGTGGTTGGAACTCCTGCATCACGGTTTGTTGGACTTCGATGTAGGCGGCGTTTGCCTTTTCGATCACGGAGCGTTGCTCGGCCGTCAGGATGTTCGAGGCCCTGACGCGCAGATCGGCCTGCGCCGCGGACAGCTTCTGGCTGGCGGCCGCCCGCTGCGCTTCCGTGGCATCGAGATCTTTGCGAGTCGTCGGCCGCAGGGCCTCACTGTCGATGGTCTCCCGCCGCGCTTCGTGCAGCTTGCTGATCTGTTCCGGAGTCAGCAGCAACGCCGCATTGAGACCCGGCACAAACTGATCGGCATACTCCCGTTTGGGTGCCGTCCAAAACGGAAAGTTGCCGATCACGGGCTGCTTCTCCGCCGCAACAATCTCGCCCGCGAACAACACGCAGGACAACGCGACCAATGTCAGACGAATCATGTTTCGCATTCCTTGTTTGGAGAAATCGAGCCGTTCAAGCAACACCAGACAGTCCGCCACTCACCTCACGAACAGGAACGCCTTTGAGTTGATGAGTACCCACAGCAGGTCTTCGTAGCATTCGCGCGGGGTGGCATACTCGGCCGGGTGGCAGGGTCGGAGTCTTCGACGGACCTGAGGGAGAACGGAACGGCCGTGGCCATCGAAGACTCTGACCCCGCCACCTCGGTCGATTGCATCAGGGCGGATGCACACCCTGCATCGGCGGTAATCGCGACTTGATCCATTCCCGGAATTCCTGAGCGTCAGCGGCGCTGACCGGAGTGTGCTTGGTCGGTATGCTGTCACGCGTCATTGGTGGTGCATTCCCGCAGGAGTACCGTGTCATGACTGCTATTGTTGCGAACGAGCTTGAGAGTTTCCATCAATTCGTGAAAGGCAAACTTGGCTCCTCGTCCGCACACCCTTCGCCCGAAGACGTGCTGTTGGAATGGCGTGCAGCCCATCCGTTGCCGGACGATTTCTCAGAGAGTGCCGTCGCAGTCCAGCAGGCATTGGCAGACATGCGGGCCGGTGATCGCGGTCGGCCTGCCGAACAAGTGATTGCCGAGCTTCGTCAGCGTCTCGAATCATCGACTCAATCATGATGTACTCGGTCGTCTTGTTGAGCCGTGCCGAGAAGGAATTGGCGGAGATTGCCGTCTGGCTCTCGGAACGGTCTCCGGAAGGAGCGATTCGCTGGTTGGACGCATTTGACGCCGCGCGAAAATCGCTGTCGGAAAACCCAAGCAGTTGCGGGTTGGCTCCGGAAGACGAACTGGTCGATGAGGAGATTCGTCACATCCTCTTCCGGACTCGTCGAGGACACATTTATCGAGCCATCTTCACGATCGTCGGCGACGAAGTCCGCGTGCTGCACATCCGCAGTCCTCGTCAACGACCGCTTCGAGCGAACGAGCTTTGATCGTTGCGGAGGCGGCGATCATGACTTCTACGTCTGGCATCTCGTTTCCAGTTCACCTCACAAACAGGAACGCCTTCGAGTTGATGAGCGCCCACAGCAGGTCTTCGTAGCACTCTTTCGGAGTGGCATACTCGGTGAGCAACGTCTGGGATGCGGCCAGTTCTTGCGGCGACGGGGCTCGGCAGAGGGTGGCGTAGTAGAGGTCGGTCATGATCTCGACGTGAGGCTTCTTTTCGGCGAGCAGCTTTTCGACGCGGCCGGTCTTCGTGGCGATCTTTGTCGTGAGGATGTCGCCGTTCAGGGTGTGCAGCGCCTGCGCGAGATTGGCGTCGGGAGAGCGTTCGCATTCGCAGACGCTGGTGCGGCGCGGCTTGGCGAAGGTGTTCAGGAAGTAGTCGGGGTACTCGGCGTCGGGGATCTCGATGGCGCGCGTGCCGAGCGGAAGATCCTTGAATTTGGTTTGGGTTCCGGCCGCGTGGTCGATCGCGTCGAGCAGCGGTTCGGCGGTGAGCCGCTTCACTTCAAAATGGCTGTAAAACCGGCGGTCGGCCACGTTCTGTGCGGTCGGCTGCGAATCGAGCTGGTACAGCCGCGAGACCATGATCGTGCGGATCATTTGTTTCAGGTTGAAGCCGCTCTTCACGAAGTCATCCGATAACGCTTGCAGCATGGCGGGATTGGTTGGCGGATTGGTCGGACGCATGTCATCGACGGGATCGACAAGGCCTCGGCCAAGTAAATAACTCACGTAACGGTTGACCGTCGCGCGGGCGAAGGCTCCGTTGGTCGGGGCCGTCATCCACTGAGCCAGCGCGATGCGGCGGTCGAGCGGGTGATCGACCGGCTCACCGTCGAGCGGTTTCGGTGGCATGTTCTTTCCGGTACGAGGCTGTCGGACTTCGCCGCCGGTCTTGATGACGACAACTCGCTCGCCGCCGAACAGGCCGAACTCCTGGCTGGTCTTCAGGCCGGTCCGCGCGAAGAACGCGGCGAAGCTGTAGTAGTCGTCCTGGCTGTACTTCTCGAACGGGTGATGATGGCACTGCGCGCAGGTGAGCCTCGTCCCGAGGAACAGTTGCGAGGTCGATTCGGCCAGCTCATTCGGCGTGTTGTTCACGATGAAGTAGTTGGCCGGGCCGTTCGAGAAACTCGATCCTTTTCCCTGCACGAGTTGCGAGACGAACTTGTCGAACGGCAGGTTTTCGCGAAAGGATCCCTTGATCCAGTTGTGCAGCGCCCACATGCCGGTGTCTTGCAGATCGCGGCTGTTGTTGCGGATGAGGTCCGACCATTTGAGCGTCCAGTACGCGGCATAGCGTTCGTTGAAGAGGCCCTTTTTCGGCGAGTCGACCAGACCCAACAGGCGGTCGATCCAGACTGTCCGTTTGTTCGCGTCGGTCGAGGCGAGGAATTCGTCGATCTCTTCGCGAGTCGGCAGCGTACCGGTCGCATCGAGGAAGATGCGTCGCAGAAATGTCGCGTCATCACAGAGCGGCGACGGTTCAATGCCGAGTTCCTTGAACTTCGTCGCGGCCAGTTCGTCGATGACGTTGTTGTTCGTCCAGCCGACCAACTGAGCGGGCGGTCCGAACGGGATGACGAACATGCAGATGTCGGCCTGACCCTCGAAGCGGACCATGATCGGAGCCTGCCCGCGTCCGGCGACGGTACACAAGCCTTCGCGCGTCACGGCGACGAGGCCCTCGTCCATCGAGTCGAACTTGGCCCACGCGGTCACGTCGCGCGTCTCACCGTCGGCGTAGACCGCTTCTACGCGAAGCTGCTGCTTGAGACCCGGCTCACCGATTCGCTGGGCGGGCGTGACAATCAACTTTGAGATGGCCCGTTCCGTCGCCGGTCCGGGTGCTCCATTGCGAATCCACGCGGCGAGCAGTTCATAGTCGCGCGAGCCGGCTTCCAAGCGCCGGCCTCCCCCGTGAGGCACCTGCATCGTCGGCTTTTGCAAGATGAGGCTGTGAGTTGGATCGAGCAGGTTGATGCGACGCGATTGGCTGTCTCGCGCCATCGCGCCGCGGTCGGCAGCCGGATCGAAACCGAAGACCGACAACTTGAAGCCACCCTGCCCGTATTGAGCCGCATGGCAGGCTCCCATGTTGCAGCCCGCCTTCCACAAGACGGGGCGAACCTGATCGAGATAGTCGATGGCCGGGTCCGCGATGACTCCCGCGACCGTCACCGGCAGTTTCTTCGAGTCGCCTCCCACCGTCACCGTGATCTCGGCCGAGCCGTCGGCGCGCGGGACGAGTCTGCCGGTCGGCGAGACTGTGACGACGGCCTCGTTCGACGAGGCGAACGTCGCACGCGGTGTCAGATCTTCGGCATAACCGGCCGGTCGATCCGAGACGGCTGCAGTGACGAGCAACTGCGTCTGAGCAAAGTTCCCCTTGAGCGAGACTTCCGTCGGCGCGACCGTGAACGGCTCGGCCATGACCAGCGATGGGAATAGGCTCAGCGACCCAGCGAGAATGGCGGTGAATCGGGATGTGTAGCGGAACATCGGCGGGGCCTCGATCGGCAGTGGGGCGGGAGGACGGGCCGATTGGATCAGCCGCGTGGATGGTGGTCATGATGTCTCATCGGCGGGGCCGATGCAATTATCAGAACAGACTCTCTTGATCGGTGACAACCGGTCTGCTTAGAATCATGCCCGCAATCCCACCGGCCTCTCCGGCCAAACCGCCCGCCAGTTCGAATGTCCAACCGATTACGACCGGCCTCCCGCCTTCAGGAATCCGCCATGTTGAACCTGTTTCCCGGCACTGTGCGCACATGTGAGGGTGTCTCTCGCCGCAACTTCCTGCAAGTCGGGGCGTTGGCTGGTCTGGGTGTGAGCCTCCCGCACGCGTTGGCTCAGCAGGCTCAGGCCAAGTCCAAAGGACACGGCCACGGGGCGAAGGGCGGTTCCGACGTGAACTGTATCCTGATTTGGACTCAGGGCGGAACAAGTCATCACGACACATTCGACCCCAAGCCGGAGGCCCCGATCAGTGTGAAGGGCGAGTACGGCGTCATCGACACGGCCGTCTCGGGCGTTCAATTCACCGAGATCCTGCCGAGGATGGCTCAGGAACTCGGACGCTACGGTCTGTTGAGAAGCTGGAACCCGATGAACGGCAGTCACGGGACGGCCGATCAGCACGTGATGTCGGGCCGCAAGTTCAACCCCGCGATGCCCTACCCGACCGTCGGCTCGGTCGTCAGCCACCAGCTTGGCTTCAAGACGGCGATGCCTCCGTTCATTCAACTGGGCAACGCGGTCGATCACCGGTTTGGTGGAGGCACGTCGGGCATTCTGGGTCTCGAACACAACCCGTTCGAGATCATGGCTGATCCGAACGCCGAGAACTTCGTCGTGCGAGACATCACTCCCCCGAGCGGCATGTCCAACGAACGAGTCGATCGCCGCCGCAAGGTGCTGAGCCTGGTCGATTCGCTGCAACGGCCGACCAGCGTGCAGCCCGCCGAGTTCGATTCGCTCGACGAAAACTACGGCACGGCCCTCGACATGATCACCGCGCCGGAAACGCGCCGCGCCTTCCAGGTCGACAAGGAAGACCCGCGCTTGCGCGAGCAGTACGGTCGCAACCCGTTCGGTCAGAAGTGCCTGATGGCGCGGCGGCTGATCGAGGCGGGAGTCCGCTTCGTCACGATCACCGACGGCGGCTGGGACACTCACGCGAACAACTTCAAAAGCCTGAAGGACAACCTGATCCCGAAGGTCGATCGCGCACTGCCTCAGTTGCTGATCGACCTCGAACAGCGTGGTCTGTTGGAAAAGACGCTGGTCGTCTGGCTGACCGACTTCGGACGCACGCCAAAGATCAACTCGGCCAGCGGTCGCGATCACTGGGCGTCGTCCGGCTTCGCGATCATGGCGGGAGCGGCCGTCCCCGGCGGCAGCGTCCTCGGAGCCACCGATGACGAGGGCGGCCATCCGATCAAGAACCAGTACTTCAGCGAAGACATCGTCGCCACGATCTACCACAAACTCGGCCTGCCCCTCGACCTCCACGTCCAGAGTCCCGATGGCCGCCCGGTCCGCCTGATCGAAGGGAATTTGATCCGCGAGTGGGTGTGAGGGATGAGTGAAGAAGTCGGACCGCACCTGACTGGCTGAATCATTCGCGGCAACGGTTTCATCACGATTCGGCCGCGAGCTGTTTCATGCGCTCGGCGATCGCCTGTTTCAGAAGCTTGAAGTCGTCGGCTTCGATGCGCGTGGGGGTCGAGGTGTTCATATTGCTGAGAATCGTGGCCAGCTTGAGGTGATGGCGCGCGATGTCGCGAATCTTCTCGTACTCCTGAAAGCTGCCGTCCGACGACAACTCATCGAGACCGACTTTCTTGATGAGCTTCTTCAGACGCTCGTTCTCGGTCTGCCAATGCACCACGTATTCGAGTCGCTCCGCCAGGCTGTGGATCTTCGCGTCGGCGAGGACGATCGGGCAGATCCGGTTGGCGAACTGTTCATGCCGATAGATCTCGAGCAGTTCGAACATGCAGTACGGCGAACGGAGCGATTTGTCGCTGACGACGACGATGATGCAGGCGCCGCGGCCCATCTCCCGCATGAACTGGTTGATGTCACCCTTGTAGTCCAGGTCGTGTTTGTCGCGGCGGACGTCGCGGCCGTCCGTCTTGAGCGACTGATAGAGCCGTTCGACGATGTCCTCGCGGCTTTCGGAGCCGGTTTCGTGGGGATCGCCCCACGCGTAGGAAATGAAGATCGCCGGCCGGGCCTCGGGCGTGGCGGGCTCTTTGGGGGGGACAGCATCCGGCCGCGGAGGTCTCGGGAAGGGGCGGTGAGAAGGATCGCCGTCACTGCGGAACGAGCCTGCCTCGCGGCGGACTCCTTCCAGCAATTCGCGCACGGTATAGGGGCGGTCCGCTCCGACGGGATCGAACTCGTGATCCAGACCACGGCGGGCTTCGAGCTTCAACAGATGGTCGTACTCCACAGCCACGTCGGGCTGTTCGCGCAACAGCACCTGCAGTTTCGGTTCCGTTCCCGGATTGCGGGCGTTGACGTCGTCCAGATCGTTGAGTACCACGCCGAGCGCCGCACGCTGGCGGCTGCGCGGTCCCGCCACGGTGATCTCAATCCGGTGGTTGTCCCGGTCCGCGCGGACAAGGATGTGGCAGCCTTCGGCCCCGAGCACCACGCCGGTTCGCCAGCGGGTCGGCTTGTCGGTCAGATTGCGATGCGCCTGTACGATGAACCGGGGAAGCAGGCCGGGAGGGAGAAACCGGTACTGCACCCGAAACTTCAACGAGTCGCCGGGGAACATCCCGTATTCGCGTTCGCTGGAGGGGAGCGCTTCCGGGATCAGATACCGCTCGCCGCGGCCGCGAACACCGGGCAGTTGGAAGCAGAGGCCGATGTCGTCGTCCTGCATCATGTCGAGGATGAACTCGTACCACTGCGGCGGATGGAGCTGCGGGTCGAGCAGTTCGGGAAGCTGATCCCGTCCGAACTCGCCCTCCTGATCGCGCACCTTCGGACTGTTGAGCAGCGTATAAATGGCCCCGGTCAGCCAGTTGGGATCGAGCAGCGTGATCTCGCGCCGCACGGCGTGAGCGTCGCGATCTAGGCCGTGCGCGACGACCGCCCCCAGATCGTGCAACAGCCGCAGCAACGCCCGCTGCTCGGCCTCGTCGGTGATTAGATCGCTGTTGTTCTTCGCCGATCCTTCCGCCGGCCGTTCGCAAAACCGCACGAAGTCCTGCAACTTCAGCACTCGCTCTTGGCGAGCCAGATCAGCCACCGCCTGCTTCACGCGCAACCACGAATCGGGAATCGGATCACGGACATGTTTTAGCCGCGGGTCGTCTGCCAGCGTCTGGGCGATCAGTTGCCGCAGTTCGGCAATGCTGGCCGCGGCTTCTTCACCCGGATCACATGAGGTCCGGACGAATGCGATGATCCCCGGATAGTCCTCGCGCAGCCGAGTCTCATCGAGCCGCAGTGCATGGTCCTTGAGGTCGCTTTTGTTGACGACCACGATCACTGGCGAATCTCCACCCCGGTTATGAATCGTCTTGAGCCAGTCATAGACCGAGCGATCGTCTTCGCGCCGCGCTTCCAGGACCAGCAGATAGATGCTCCGCTCGGTCAGGAAGAAGCGGTGCGTCCCGTGCATGATCTCCTGCCCGCCGAAGTCCCAGACGTGCAGCGTCACGGCCGAACCGTCTGCCTTCCAGTCCTTCGTTTCGATCTTTTCGCGAATGGCCGCCCCGGCAGTTTTCGGCTCATTCGGATTCCTCGGTTTGTTTTCGACGAGGTAGCGGATCAACGACGTCTTGCCGACCGCTTCATTCCCCACGACCAGCAACTTCGCTTCATTGAGCGGCTGCAACGTCTTCTGTCGCTGCCCGTCGCGATACCGCCGATAAGCCGCCAGAATCGCCTGCGCATCGCGCGAGTCGATCACCTCCTGCGGCAGCAAGGCCGTCAGATCGCCGTTATCTCTGAGATCCAGAAATTGGAGTCGATCCGCCGTCGGCGCCTCGACCCACGCCTCCAACAGCGCGCGCGCGCCATCGGCTCTGATGCCGCTGTAGTTCAGATTGAGAGAGGTGAGGCTCGTCAGCGACGCCAGCGCGGGGGCTCCGTCGTCTCCGATGTCGTTCCACTCCAGATTGAGCGAGGTGAGGCTCTTCAGCGACGCCAGCGCGCGGACTCCGTTAGCTCCGATGTCGTTGCCCCCCAGATGGAGCGAGGTGAGGCTCGTCAGCGACGCCAGCGCGCAGGCTCCGTCGTCTCCGATGCCGTTGGACCCCAGAATGAGCGAGGTGAGGTTCGTCAGCGACGCCAGTGCGCGGGCTCCGTCGTCACCGATTTTGGTGCCCCATAGAATGAGTGAGGTGAGGCTCGTCAGTGACGCTAGCGCGCGGAATCCGTCGTTTTCCAAACGCTCGATCAACAGGAACACACGGTCGGCGGGCCAGCCCTCGCCGACTAATTCTTTTACATACCACCTGCCGAGGTCCGGACCTACCAGCGCCAGTTGCGACCACTGCTCGACCCGGGTGCGGGCGAGGAGTTCGGCGAGTTGACTCGGCGACAGGCGTTCCGGATCGAATTGGGTCGAGGCCACGAGGTGCTCCGTTCTGGTCTGGCAGCGGCCCGAGCCGCCACAGGCGGTTTGACTCGTCACGGGCCGAGAGATCGCTCGCTCTCCTTATCGCGCAGCCAGCGACGGCCGGTCAAACCACTCACCTGCGCCTGAGGTCGATCAAAGCACCTCGGTCAGTTTGACGAGGCGGCTTTGTTCCTTTTGAGACTTTGCGGCGGCGTGGACGATGGCGGTGACTTCCAGGATTTCCTGATGCGGGATCGGTTCGCGGCGGGTTTTGACCATTTCGCGGAAGGTAGCCGCCATGCGGAACATCTCGTAGTGGTGGCCGTACCAGAAGTCCCCCTCGATGCCGGCGGTGTATTCGAACTTCTTCTTTTGAAAATGGACCTCGGTGTGGCAGTACTCCCACGAGGAATTGGGGCGGCCAAACCAGATCTCGGCGGGCATGCGGTCCGGGTAGGTGACCAGCGCGTGGGCGACGTTTTCGCGCGCGTACATGCTCACGGCTTCAACGCCCGGTCCGAGCAGCGTCATCACGGTCCACGCCGGATGCTGGCCGTAGACCATCCAGCCGTTCTCCGAGTAGCCGCCCTGCACGCTGGCGATCACGTATTGAATCGGGCCGAACTCGCCGGAGTCCCGCTTGCGCAGCGCGGCCTCCGCACCCCACTCGTGCCGGAAGAGGCTCGAGGACATGATCGGGGCGTTGTGTTGTTTGGCGAACTCCAGAATCTTCCGCGTTCCGGCGGGAGTTTCGCCGATCGGCTTGTCGCAGAACGTCGGCAGGCCCTGCTTCAGTCCCGGCGCGACGAGGTCGAAGTGATCGTCGCCGTAGCCCGAGGCATCACCGAGCCAGATCGCATCGACCTGCCCGACCATTTCCTCGACCGACTTGGCGACCTGCACACCGGGAAAAGCCTGCGTGAAGTCGGTCGCGGCCTGGGTGTCGGCGTCGAAGTAGTGCGTGATCTTCGTGTCGGGAAAGGGGAGTTGGTCGAAGGTGAATTTGGGATTCCGCGCGTACTCGCGAAAGAACTTGGCCGAGCCGGGATCGACGAACTTGCAGTACGCCTCGATGTCAGCGGTCGGGTGCAGGTACTGGGCGAAGTGCCACGTGTGGCCGTTGCGAGTTTGAGGCTTCCCGCGAATCGTCGCCGAGATCACGCCGATCCGCAGCACCTTGTCCGAGCGGGGTGGCTCATCCACCGCCGCTGAGTTGGCCGCCGCCAGAGCCGTTCCTCCCAGCGCGGCCGCCGAGGCGATGAGCATCTGACGTCGGGGCAGTGGTTCGTTGGTGGACATGTCTCGTTCCTGTTGATGGGGGATCACGGCGGCGTGGCATTTCGTTGCGAGTTCTACCTCACGCGGGCAAAGATGACACATCCGAGCGGGGCGGCGTCAGCCCAATGGCACTTACTTTACGTTGCAAGTAGCAGGCACATTCCATGTGCCGTCCGCAAAATGCAGGTCACGGCACATGGAATGTGCCTACTACTTTCTAAAGTAAGTGCCATTGGGCGTCAGCCCCTGGGAAGGTCGATGGTTGAGGGCAAAAGTTGGATCTGAACTCTGTCCATCAACCCTCGGCCTTCAACCATCAACTCCACGAAGAACCGGGGGGCTGGCGCCGCCCCGCTCGGAAATGTCTCACTCGTGACCGCGTGAAGTATCACTCCCGCACCTGCTTCACCAGTTTGCGGACCGATGCGGCGATGCGGTCTTCGATGTCGCCCGCCCAACGGAAGGCGGGGCGGCCGTATTCGTAGAGGTTGGAGCCTCCCTCGTAGCCGCCCTCTTCCCAGACGCGGCGCGAGGGGATGTAGGAGATCATGTCGTCCGCGTAGCCGCAGACCCAGGTGCCGGGTCCGAACTCCTGCTTGAACCGCAGCGCGTAGTCCACGACGGTCTCGGCCCCCTGACCGATGACCAGCATCTCGTGGCCGAGTTGCCACGCATGGACCGGGTACGGATACGCCGACTCAAACTTGTCTCCGGCATCGAGCTTCTTGAGCAACCGTCCCGCCCAGCGCGCCTTGATGGCGTTGGAGTCCTTCAACAGCGCCTGAAGTTCCTCGCGCGTGACGGTGTTCAGGTACGGCAGCTCGATCATCTCGAACGCCATGCGCAGTCCCGATGAGACCGGCTTGAGCGGTTGTTTCAACGCCTCTTCCACGCCGACGGCCAGCATGTGGCCGTACTTCTGACACAGTTCGACCGTACGTCGCGGGAGCGGGTTCTGATCGCCGCCGCACGTGTTGACGAACATGGCCGTCGCGCCCGGATGAGCCTGCTCCAACTCCAGTTGCGCGAAACCCGGATAGTCGCCACACCACGTGAGAAAACTGAGCGTCGTCGGGTGGCAGGCATAACCAAACAGGATCGCCTCCAGCTTGCCACCGGGCCGAGTCACCGTCATCACCGGCACGGCATGATCGACCGGCCCGACGAGCGGCGTTCCCTGGGCGAGCAGCGACGCGACGTCGGCCTCGCGGTTGTTGCGGCGGTTGACCGCGAACGTCGCCTGCCCCTCGCCGATCTGCAAGGTGGCGGGAGCGAGTTTTGAAATCGCCTCGCCGACCAGCGCGACGACCTTGGTCACCATCAGCGCCGTGTACTCGGCGACCAGCTCCACCTGCTCGGCCTCGATCGGGTAGTAATCGACGAGGTCATCCCCCAGCCGAGGGCCACAGTGGTTGTGCGAGAACGTGAACATCATCTGCTCGCGCTTCAGCCCGAACTGTTTTTCCATCTGCGCGAACGCCAGATCGCTCATCCCCTTCGGCACGCCCTGAAAGTCGCTGGTGATCAGCACCGCACGATGGCCGGCGTTGTCCTCCAGCGCCAACGCCTTCATCCACAGATCGTGGAGCTTTCCATCGGGCGATCGCTTCGACCCATAGCCCGCGAGCCAGACCGCCTTCTCGGGCGTGATGACCGCCCTGGCCACGCCCGCCTTCCAGCCCGCCGATTTCGTCGGCTTCTCTTCCGCGAACGCACCCGCGCTCAACACGGAGGCCGCCGTTGCAGCGAACACCATCTCTGCGGACTGCTTCAGGAATTGACGTCGGGTTCGGTTGAGATTCATGGGTTGCTCCGTTTCGTGTCGCTCGGCAAGTGTTCTGGCTCTTCAAAGTAGCCTTCACCGCTCCGCGTGAAGAAAGCCGTGTGCGAGTTCGGCACCGATTGGACATGCAATGTTCCACTCGCGATCGGCTGACTTCACGCGGAGCGATGAAGGCTACTTTGGTTTGGCAATTGGTGTGTTACGCCACGATCTCGCGAATCGGCGATCCGTGATCGATGTCGAGTCGTTTGCGGCCTGGGACTTCCAGACGGCGGGAGTCGAGGCCGAGTTGATGCAGGATCGTCGCGTGGATGTCGGTGACGTAATGCCGGTGCTCGACGGCATGGAAGCCGATCTCGTCGGTGGCTCCATGCACGATGCCCCCCTTGATCCCGCCGCCGGCCATCCAGACCGAGAAGCCATAGATGTGATGATCGCGGCCGTCCGAACCCTGCGTTCCCGGCGTGCGGCCGAATTCACTGGCAAACAGGACGATGGTCGAATCGAGCAGACCGCGCTGCTTGAGATCCTTCAGCAACCCCGCGACCGGCTTGTCGACCGCCTTGAAGTTTTTCTCGTGATTCGCCTTCAACCCGCCGTGAGCGTCCCACACTCCGGCCCCGCCGGCTCCGTGCTGGACCTGGATGAAACGAACGCCGCGCTCGATGAACCGCCTCGTCGCGAGCATCTGCATGCCGAAGTCGCGCGTCGCGGAATCGTCCAATCCGTAAAGCTGCTGCGTCGCCTGCGTCTCGGCATTCAGATTCAAGACATCGGGCACCGAGGTCTGCATCCGGAACGCCAGCTCATACGCCTTGATCCGGGCCGCCAGCGCGGAGTCGTTCGGGTACTCAACGGCCTTCAGCCGGTTGAGTCCTCCCACCAGGTCGAAGCCGATCTGCTGCTCCTCCGGACTCAGGCCGTTCGCCGGTTTGCCGAAGTCGAGCGGGTTGTTGGGATCGACGCGGATCGGAATCGCATCGTGAGCCGGACCGAGGTAATGGCCGTCCTTCGCGTTCCAGTACTCGCGGTTCCCCATCGAAATGAATTGCGGCAGGTTGTCGTTGAGGCTGCCC
Organism: Schlesneria sp.; assembly: GCA_031412755.1. Classification (GTDB taxonomy): domain Bacteria; phylum Planctomycetota; class Planctomycetia; order Planctomycetales; family Planctomycetaceae; genus Schlesneria. The sequence continues at coordinate 25,633 of JANODP010000050.1, forward strand.
AGCCCGTAATGGACCCACGCGCCGAGCGTCGGGTACTCGCCATCGAGCATGTGACGGCCGGAATGAAACTGAGTCTGCGCCCCGTGGTTGTCGTCGGTGGTCCACATCGACCGGACGATCGACAGGTCATCCACGCAACTTCCCATGTGCGGCACCCAGTCGCTCAGTTCGATCCCCGCCTCACCGTACTTCCGGTGGCCGACCTGCAACGGATAGAGCTTGTTGCGCTGCTGCCCATTGGCATCATTCACCACGGTGACGCGAGCCAGCTTGAGCTTCTCCGGATTCTGAGCGTCCTGGTACGGAGTCTCACCGATCGACTTGCCGCCATACTTCGTCAACTCGGGCTTCGGGTCGAAGCTCTCCATGTGCGAGACCCCGCCGTTCATGAACAGCCAGACCACGTTTTTTGCCTTCGGCGCGAAGTGAGCCTGCCCGTCCGGCGGCTCCCAAGCCGTCGGCGTCTCTGCGCGAACGACACCATCACGGGCCAACATCGCTCCCAGCGCGAGTCCGGTGAATCCCATTCCCATATCAGCGAGGAAAGCTCGACGATGAATGCCGCCGTTCCGATGGTGGCCATGATTGCAGGTGTCGTGTGAGGTCATGGAACGCTCCTATCGAACGGTCACGAAATCATTGTGATTGAGAAGAACTTGAATCAGGCCGGTTCGAGCGTGGGCCGCGGGGTTCGGGCGGTTCTTCTGCTTGGCTGCGGCGGTCAGGCGAGTCAGACCCTCTGCCGCGAGCGACAGTTCCTCCGAGGATGGCTCGACCGAGAGTATCGTCAAAAATGCGGCGCGAATGAACTCGTTGTCCGAGGCGGTTGGGTTGGCGGCGGCGATGCGCCGGGCGATCTTCTCACCCATGACGGTGGCCATCGGACTGTTCTCCAGCGCGAGGGCCTGTTGCGGCACGATGCTTTCCGCGCGGCGGTAGCAATCGAGCACGCTGGCATCGTCGAACATCGAGAGGAACTTTTGGTGCTCGTTGTGCGAGTGAACGAAGTAGAGGCTGCGCCGTTTGGAAGTCTCATCGTTCGCGGGGATCGAAGGGCCGCCGCGCGTCAGATCCAACTCGCCCGCCAGATGGAGCAGACTGTCGCGAACGAGCTGAGCCTCCATGCGGATCGGGTTGGCTCGCCAGTAAAACCGGTTGTCGGGATCTTTCTGTTGAGAGGGGGAGACCGGGAGAGGGGGAGAAAAGGAGACCGGAAGACCGGGAGAGTCTGCTGTTGCTGTACTCCTTTTCTCCCCATCTCCCTCTCTCCTTGTCTCCCCTTCTGCACTCGACGACGACATGCGGTACGCTTGCGACGTGACGATCAGCCGGTGGATGTGCTTCATGCTCCAGCCGTGTTCGATCAACTCCACGGCGAGCCAGTCGAGCAACTCAGGATGAGTCGGCGGCGTCCCCTTGCGGCCGAAGTCGAACACGGTTGGCACGAGCGGCCGGCCCATGTGTCGCAGCCAGATGTGATTGACGGCCACGCGCGCCGGCAGCGGGTGCTTCGGATCGGTCAACCATTTCGCAAACGCCGAGCGGCGGCCGGTGCTCGTGGTCGGGAACGGCTTGCGGCGTGACTCTTCCGTCTCCAGGTTGTTTTCCAGCGTCTTCAGCGAGCCACTCAGCGGTGTGAAGTTTTCGGCGGGTGTTTCGACCGCCTGCCGCGCGGTGTCGATGGCCGCTCGCGCCGCGGTCAACTTCTTCTCTGCTTCGGCCTTTTTGTCGGCGGCCGCGCGCGCCACTTCCAACTCCGCCTGAGCCGCCGCTTCCTCCGCCTTGGCCACGGCCGCGAGCCGTTCCAACTTCACTGCCTGCTGGGCGAGCGAGGTCGCGTTGTCGGCGGGAGGCTGTTGGTAACGAGCCCGTTCCGCTTCGGCCCGGGCGCGAATCGCAGCGGGCTGCGCTTCCGCAACGGCCAGCGTCTTCTCGGCAATGGCGACGGCGAGTTTCGCTTGCTCGAGATTCGTTGGTGAGTCGGTCGGCTTGGTCCCGGACTTCGCCTCCGTCATCGCCACCTCGGCGGGAAGTTCCTTCAACTCGAAGCCAGAGAATTCGGCCGTCGCATCGAATGTGATGACCTCCATCGCGCCGCGTCGTCGCGCCACCGGCAGCCGATAGGCAACCGACAGCTCGCCGTTAACGAGCAGGTTGACCAGCGTCCCGCGCACGCGCAGCGTCATCTCGTGCGGCTGGTTCAGTTCGATCTTCCGGGCCTGCGCCGCTTCCGGTGGATAGGAGTAGTTGTCGCCTCCGTTCTTGTACGCGATCTGCGACTTCGGGCCTCCCGCGTAGGCACTCAGGTACGCAAGAACTTCGTTCTTCTCGAAAACGTCGTTCTTCTCGACGACATCAAAGTTGATGCCGACCGACTTCCACATCTGGCCGCCGGTCGTTTGAAAGCGCAGCCGGGCCTCGAAGTTCTCGGGCGGGGCCGGCTTCAGCCGCAGGGCCACGCGAGTCGCCCCATCCTGAGACTGCACGAGTTTGCCCCCCGTGTACGACCACTTCCCGCCGATCTGATCCCACAGTTCCGGCCGCTCGGCGACGAAGTCGTCTTTCACCGCGGGCGACTTCTCGTCTGCGGACTTTCCTGCCGCCCCCTTCTCCGTCGCGAGTTTTTCCGCCGCGCGGTCGGCCGCGAGTTTCATCGCGACCTCGGCCTCCACCAGCTTCGCGCGAGCGGTCTCCAGCGCCGACCGCGCGGCGGCGATCGTCTGCTCGGCGGCCTTCAGATGACTCTCGACGACGAACGGTCGCAGGCCGGGCTGAGACGCCTCGGGCGGAAGCGAGACCGACTCCACCTGCCACGCGGCGCGAAACAGAAACGCCGGCACCGCCGGGGCCATGAGTCGACCCTTGTCGGGATTGCGATCATCGCCCCGGACATGCAGAAACGTCTGCGCGTCGAGGTTGCAGTCGAACGCGCGCGGCAGGCCGTCCCGCTCGAAGTCGCTCTCACCGGGAAGCAGATCGGTGCGGACCTGGTACGGCTCGAAGATCGCCCGCAGCCGGTAATAGTCCTCCTGGGCGAACGGGTCGTACTTGTGATCGTGACACTTGGCACAGTTGAACGTCAGGCCGAGCATCGCCTTCGACGTGTGCTCGATCGTCTCATCCAGCCAACTCGTGCGATTGAATTTGAAGTACTGCCGCGCGAGGAACCCGGAGGCCCGCAGCCGGTCGAGATCGTTCGGATAAAGCTCGTCGGCCGCGAGCATCTCGCGCAGCATCTGGTCATAGCCCTTGTCCGCGTTGAGCGATTCGATGATCCACTCGCGCCAGTGCCAGATGTGCTTTTGAGAATTGCGAACCTCGGCCCCCAGTCCCCACCAGTCGCTGTAACGCCAGACGTCCATCCAATGCCGTCCCCAACGCTCGCCATACTGCGGGCTGTCGAGCAACCGCGTGACGACCGCCTCGTAGGCTTGTGGTGATTGGTCCGCGACAAACGCCTCAAGCTCCGCAACGGTCGGCGGCAGGCCGATCAGGTCGAGCGACACTCTTCGCAACCAGACACGCTTGTCGGCCGCCGGTTGCAGCGTCAGTCCCCGCCGCCGCTGTTCCACCCCGAGAAAGGCGTCGATCGGATTGTGGTTCCCTTCTCCCGGCGCAAACTTCGGCCTGGGGCGAGTCTCCTGCGGCACCGCAACCTTGACCGGAGCTTTGAACGCCCAATGATCGCGCGGGTCGCGCTCGGGCTGTTCATCGGCCGGCCCCTTGGCTCCCTCAGCGATCCACGCCTTCAGCAGCGCGATCTGCGAGGCACTCAGCGGCTCCCCCTCGGGCGGCATCCGCTCCGCCTCATCGTGCGAGGTCACCCGCGCGAGCAGCAAACTCCCGCCCGCATTCGCCACATCAACCGCCGCGCCACTCTCCCCTCCCTTGACCACCATCGCCGCCGTATCGAGCCGCAACCGGGCCTCCTGCTTCAGCGCCCCGTGACACGCATAGCACCGCTCCCGCAGCACCGGCTTGATCTGCCGCGCGTAATCGACCGCCTCGTCCCCCCTCGCCGACGCCACGAGCAGGCAGACAACCACGACAGTCAGGACAACACTTCCGCAGTGATAAATCACGGCAATCCTCTTGGACGAATCGGAGAGAGACGCAGACCGCCACCGAAGATAACCCATCGAGCGTGCTCACGACACCTTTTGTGAGTGCTCGGCCAAGGATTGCTATTGAGGGGTCAGGTGTTCTGATTTCTGTTTTGGCATCACCAACGGAACTCCTCGCGGTGGGGAGGCCGGTCACCGCTTGGATATCGACGGTGATCGGGTGGCCAAAACAGAAATCAGAACACCTGACCCCGAGTCATTCATCAAATCTGCACCGCGCCGGGTGCCACTGGCGGCTGCTTTGAGCCGCCAGTGTTTTCAAAGAGCACTGGCGAGCGAAGCCCCTCGCCAGTGGCACCCGGCGGGGGGCGATCTTTGCCGTAAAATGCGACTGCAGAGCGTCTTATGGGGATGTTCGTGGATGCAAAGACTGGCCCCGGCGAAAATTTCCAGGGGTCTTTGCGCGCAACAGGGGCCTCCAGCGATCATTTCCAGAGGTTTTTGCGCGCAATAGGGGCCTCCGGCGATCATTTCCGGGGGTCTTTGCGCGCAAAAGGGGCCTCCGGCGATCGTTTCCGGGGGTTTTTGCGCGCAAAGACTGGTCCCGACCACAAATTCCTGGGGGCTTGGCATGCAACGGAACCATCCGGGGGAAGTTTCTGCTCGCCTTGGCGCGTCAGGAGGCGTCCGGGGTGTCCGAGGGTCTGCACGGGGCGCGCCAGCGGAACGGGGATCGATTCCCGGTACGGGTCTGTGTGGATGGCGCCCTGTCCAGCGCAGAAGAATCGTTGTCTCATAAATGCGCGGTTTGTAGAATTGTGACCGTTGTCGAGTGAATGCTTCCAATGGCCTGATACAAAGGAGCATGCCGATGCCTTTCCGTCAATTACCCAGTTCGGATGAAGCTCGATTACAAGCGTTGCAGGCGGCGTTCGAGAAGGTGGCGGCGACTCCCGCGGATCAGTTGGCGATCTCGCTGGCGACCAAGACGCGGCTGGAGACTCAATACCCGCTGTTTCGGACGGAGCTGGAAGAACGGGGGACGGCGCTGGCCGGACAGACGATGGCGACGCAGGCTCAGGAGGCTCAGGCGTGGAGGTTGAGAACCTGGACGTCGCACTTCTTTCAGGTCCTGAACATGGCGATCGAGCGGGGGATGGTTCCCGCCGCCGCGCGGGCGTTCTATCAGTTGGATGTTTCACAGACCGCTCTGCCGCGCCTGTCGGCCGAGGCGGATCTGATTCTCTGGGCGGGTCGCGCGGTGTCGGGTGAGGCGACGCGCGTGGCGGCGGGCGGCAGCCCGATCCTCTCGCCACCGATCGCCGAAGTCTCCGCCGAGCTGGCTCAATACCAGACGCTGCGCAGCGTGCAATCTGCAAAGAAGGACGCCTACATTGGCGAGGCCGCGGATGTCGAAGCCCTCCGCCCGACGGAGGACGATTTGATCCGCGACATCTGGGATGAAGTGGAATTCCACTTCCGCCACGATTCCCCGTCCAGCCTGCGCAGCAAGGCTCGCGAATACGGCGTCTATTACGCCACGCGTCCGGGCGAGGCGCCCGATCCCGGCCCACCATCCGCCTCACCCCTGGGCAATCCCCCCGCCTCGCCCCCGGCTTGATGCGCATCCGCCGATGCGAGCGTTGGGGGTCAGGCACCGCAGATTTCAGATTTGGCGGTACAGAGTTTGGATTGCAAACGCGGCCTTCATTTCGCCAAATCTGAAATCTGCGGTGCCTGACCCCTGCATTGGATCGCATCCACTCCCGGCAGGCTGTAGATTGCCTCGGCGTTCTCGACTCCCTGCGGCGATTCAGTTTGCCGGACGACGAGGATTTCATCCGCTAATGCATTTCACATGGAGTTTGCGATGACGCCACAGCGTCCGACAACGAACAGGTCACACGCCCATCATCGACCGCTGAAGGGGAGTCACAACTTGCCGATCTCCGGGTCGAAGGTGGTGGGTGCAGTGTCTCCCCGGGACTCCCTTCAAGTGACGATGCATTTGCGCTATCGCACGGATGGTCAGGCCGTGCCGACCCACGCGGAACTCGCCAAAAGTCCGTTTGCGAAGCGGCACCGGTTGTCTGCCCGAGAGTTCGCCGACCGGCATGGCGCCCACGCCGATGACGTGGCCAGGATCCAGGCCTTTGCCCACACTCACAACCTGTCCGTGGCCGAGGTCCACCTCGCCGCGCGGATGGTGGTGCTGTCTGGGACTGTCTCCGCCGTGTCGGCGGCACTGGGCGTGGCGCTGCATCATTACGAGCATGCGGCAGGGAAGTATCGATCGCACACCGGGCCGGTCTATCTGCCGAGCGAACTGCACGACATCGTGGACCTGGTGACCGGGCTCGACACGCGGCCCGTCGCGCGGCCCAGGGTGCGCACGGTGCAACAGCACTCGCCCCATGCGGATTCAGGTGTCGTCGGTTTCCTGCCGACCGATCTGGCGACGCTCTACAATTTTCCCGCGGATGCCGACGGCACGGGCCAGACCATCGCCATCCTTGAACTCGGCGGCGGTTACGAATCGGCGGTGCTCGACGAGTACTTCACCACGACTCTCAAGCTGCCGCAGGGGAAGATTCCCGCGGTGACCAGCGTGGGGGTGGCGTCCGCTCACAACGACCCGAACGGAGCCGACATGGATGCGGACGGCGAGGTTTATCTCGATATCGAGGTCATCGGCGCGTTGGCTCCCGGCGCCGAGCTGTTGGTCTATTTTGGACCGAATCAAGGGGACGGCTTTCTGCGGACCCTCGCGGCGGCCGTTCACGACGAGACGCACAGCAACACGATCATCTCGATCAGTTGGGGCGGGGCGGAACAGGCGGACGACAACACTCGCGGGAAGTTCGACCAACTGCTGCAGGAGGCGGCCACCACCAAGCACATCACCGTCCTGACGGCCGCCGGCGACAACGGTGCCAGCGACGCGCGCCGGGTCTACTATTCGGGCAAGGCTGACCCGGCGGACACGCTTGCGCACGTCGATTATCCGTCCGCCAGCCCGTATGTCCTCGCCTGCGGCGGCACCAGGCTGATCGCCCCGGGCGGGACCATCGACAGCGAGACGGTCTGGAACGAGTCGATGAATACGGACACCAACTGGCAGGGCCAAACCGTCCAGAGAGACAGCGCCACCGGCGGTGGTGTCAGCGAGTTGTACCCCCGGCCGGATTACCAGGCGAAAGCCAACGTTCCCGTCTCGGTGAACACGCGTTTCGTCGGACGCGGCATTCCCGACGTCGCCGCGGTCGCGGACCCCTACACCGGCTATGTGGTGCAGACCGAGCCGGGCCAGACGACGGTCATCGGCGGGACCAGCGCTGTGGCCCCGCTCTGGGCGGCCTTGATCGCCCGCTTCAACCAGAAAATGGGCAGCCCTCTCGGATTCCTGAATAAGGCCCTCTATGCGATCGGCTCCGGCAGTGGCTTCCACGACATCACGAGCGGGGACAACACCAATCACGCGGGCTTGTACAGCCTGCCGAATCAGGACACCGGAGGACAGATTGTCGTGCAGATCGGCCAAGTCCAGGGCTACACCGCCGCCAAGGGGTGGGACGCCTGCACGGGGTGGGGCAGCCCCAACGGCGAAGAGCTGTTCGCCGCGATCAAACTCCATCACTCCTGAGCCGCGCGAGGGCGACTACTTCGGCCGGCCCGATCACTCAGTACCGGGCCAAGTCTCCGCTCTGCTTGAGGTTCATTCCCTGAACCATCTTCTGGGCCTCGACGACCATGAAGCGGAGTTCGCTGCCGAGGGCCATGAACTGCCAGCCTTCCTTGATTCGTCGCTGACAGTCTTCAATGGATTGGACGTGGATGCCGACCGGAGTGCCACACTTCTTGCCTGTCGCCAGGATGCGCTGGCACATGGCTTCGTGTTCGGCGGGGGTGGGGTCCTTGCCGTCGGGACCGCGCATCTGGGCGTTGAGGTCGTTCGGGCCGACGAATATCGCATCGACACCGGGCAGGCTGTAGATCGCCTCGGCGTTCTCGACTCCCTGCGGTGATTCGGTTTGCAGGACGACGAGGATCTCATCGTTGGCGTGCTTGAAGTAGTCGCCGGCGGTGGCGTCGAAGTTCATCGCGTGCATGCCGCCTCCGACCGAGCGATTGCCGGTCGGCGGATATTTCGCGGCGGCGATGGCGATCTTCGCCTCTTCGACCGTGTTGACCATCGGCACGACGATGCCGTGGGCTCCCGCGTCGAGCACTCGCTTGATGTAGTCGTGGTCGCCGCGCGGCACTCGGGCCAGACACGTGCAGCCCGCGTCGGCGACAGCTCCAAACAGTTGCCCCGCGCTGTCCCAACCGATGGGCGAGTGCTCCAGATCGACCGTCAGCCAGTTGAAGCCGACGCGCGCCATCAGCCTCGCGGCGAAGACGTTGCCGAGGGACAGCCACGTCCCGACCTGGGGTTGTCCGGCTTTCAAGGCAGCTTTCACGGGATTGCGTCGCATGGGGGTCTTTCCAGGTGGGATTGAGGGCGGCAGGTTCGCACGGTGGTTGCATTTGACCCGGATAATTCACCGATCGGCCACAACCTAAGCGTGACTCTTGGGCGTTAGCCCCTTGTCGGTTTCGGAGCGGGGTGGCGTCAGCCCCCTGTCTTCGAGGCGACAGACGGGCTGACGCCCAAGAACAGGGGGCTGACGCCACCCCGCTCCGAAACTCATCAGAATGAGTGTCCCGAGGCAGCGCGCATGACGCAAGCGAACCTCGTCGGGTAGGTTTGTAACCTGCCCGTGTCCGCGTCGCTTCAGGCAGTTTACAAACCTGCCCCACATCACGAGGTGAGGACGGGCAGTCTCACGCTGCGCAGGCGCTCTTCTTCGCTGGCCGGTTCGGTGTCGAGCGACTCGGGCGGTGAAGGTTCGTCCGGAGGAATCGCTTCGCGGCCCGAGCCGAACATCGTCAGCCAGGCCACGCGCGAAAAGGCTTTCAGCGAACCGAACGTCTCGGCGACGGCCGTCGCTTCGTAGCCGCAGTGGACCATGCAGTCGGCACACTTCGGGTTGCCGCTGGCCTGCCCGTACTTCGACCAGTCGGTCGTATCGAGCAGTTCCTGGAAGGTCTCGGTGTAACCTTCATTCAAGAGATAACAGGGACGCTGCCAGCCGAACAGGTTGTAGGCCGGCATCCCCCACGGCGTGCATTCTAGCTTCCACTTTCCCTTGAGGAACTCCAGGAACAGCGGCGAGAGGTTGAACCGCCAGCCGCGCTTCGCATTGCCGAGCACGCGCCGGAACAGATTCACCGTCTGGTTGCGGTGCAGGAACAACTCCTGGCTGGGAGCCTTTTCGTATTGGTAGCCGGGCGAGATCATCATCCCCTCGACACCGAAGCCCATCAGCGTGTCGAACATCGCGCGCATCGCCTTCGGATCGGCGTTGTTGTAGACGGTGGTATTCGTGGTGACTCGAAAGCCCCTCGCGACGGCGGCCTTGATCGCGCTGACCGCCACGTCGTAGACGCCCTCACGACAGACGGCGAAGTCGTGCTCTTCCTTCGGGCCGTCGAGATGGATCGAGAACGACAGGTACTTCGACGGCGTGAACTTGTCGAGATGCTTCTCCAACAGGATCGCATTCGTGCAGAGATAGACGTACTTCTTGCGGGCGACCAATCCGGCCACGATCTCCTCGATCTGGGGATGCAGCAGCGGTTCGCCGCCGGGGATCGAAACGAGCGGCACGCCGCATTCATCGACCGCTTTGAAACACTGTTCGGGAGTCAGATTCCGGCGGAGAACGTCGGCGGGATACTGAATCTTCCCGCAGCCGGCACATGCCAGATTGCAACGAAACAGCGGTTCGAGCATCAGCACGAGCGGATAGCGTTTGACGCCGCGCAGCTTCTTGCCGAGGACGTAACTCGCCACAGTCCACATCTGCGAAACCGGCACACCCATCGAATCGCTCCCTGATCCTCGTTCAAGTCAACTCGAACCACCCGGCTGTTCGCGGGACAGGGTGTACCAGTTTTGCAGGGAACTGTCAGCCCCGACCCCTTCCACCCGAGCAATGCCCGGAGGCGCTGGAGCGCCGCAGTGTTTCGCCAGCGGTCCAACGGCTTGCCCGGTTCCGCCGTTCCGTGTTATGGTCGGAACCGAAAACGAATGAGGGCCTGCGACCTCGCCCCGTAGAACAGGACCACCCATGCCACAACCCACCACGTTTCGGAGTGTCCTCGACGAAGCAGAGCAACTGACGCTCGATGAGCAGGAAGCGCTCGTCGAGGTACTGCGACATCGCACGGCCGAACAGCGCCGTCAGCAAGTCGTGGAGGATGTCCTTGCAGGGCGGGAGGAATTTCGGCGCGGTGAGTGCAAGCCGATGACGGTCGCTGAGTTGATGGCTGAGTTGCAGTCATGAGCCTCGTCACGCTGCCAACGAAGGCGTTTGTGAGGAACTCGACGCGAGTGCTGAAACGCTCACCTGATCTCGCCAAATCTCTGAGCGAAGCGCTCTGGCAGTTATCGGATGATCCATTTCACCCGGCACCCAGGACGCACAAGCTCAAAGGTAACTTGGCGGGGGCGTGGGCATGCAGCGTCGCATATGACCTGCGAATCGTGTTTGAGTTCATTCCACACGACGGTGCCGAGGCCATCTTGCTCCTGTCCCTCAGCACCCACGATGAAGTCTACTGAGGCACGCTCCGACTCGATGTCCAACTGACGAGACTCCATGCCAACCCTTTCGTTCCTGCTCGCGTTCGGATTCGGCAGTCCCCTGATGTTGTGGGGGCTGGCGATTGGGGGCGTACCGATCCTGATCCATCTGCTGCATCGCAGGCGCTACATCGAGTTGCCGTGGGCGGCGATGCGGTTTTTGATCGCGGCGACGAAGAAGCAGTCGCGGCGGCTGCGGCTCGAACAGATTTTGCTGCTGATCGTGCGGACGCTGATTCTGGTGTTGATTGCGCTGGCCCTCGCGCGGCCGTCGGCCGAGACGCTGGGCGAGTACTTTCGGGCGGAGGGGCCTCGCCACCGGATCATCGTCGTCGATGCGACGTTCAGCATGGGCCATGCCCCGGCCGAGCGCAGCCGCTTCGACCGCGCGAAGGATCTGGCGCGGCAGGTGGCCGGCTCGACGAAGCAGGGGGACGCGATCAACCTCGTGCGGTTGGGCGATTCGTCACCGCGCGTGATCGTGCGGCGACCGGCCTATCAGTCGGCCGCGGTGCTCGAAGAGATTGTACAGCTCCCGTTGCTGGACGAGCGCGTCGATGTCTCGGTCGTGTTGAAGGAGATCGAGGAACTGCTGTCGCTCGCGCCGGAGATCGCCCGCAAAGAGATCTGCTTCATCACCGACCTGCAGTCGGCCGCGTGGGGACCCGGGGATTCGACGGAAGCGGCGCGCGTCCGGCTGGCGCTGAAGAAGTTGTCCGAGCGGGCGAAGCTGGTGTTCCTGGATGTCGGCGAGCCGGGCGCGGCCAATGTCGCCGTGACCGACCTGAGGACGGAAGGGGGCTTCGCCCTGTCGGGCCGCACCGTGCAGACCGTCGCCACGCTGCGGAACTTCGGTTCGAGCGGAGCCGTCGGCCAACTGGTCGAACTCCACCTCGACGACCGTCTCGCCGACACGAAGCGCGTCGATCTCCCGGCGGCGACCGACGTGCGGGTCGATTTCTCGTCCGCCTTCGGCAGTGGCGAGCATCGGCTCGAAGTGCGGCTCAAACCGGACGGCCTGCGCGTCGATGATTCGCGCCGCCTGGTCATCCCCGTGCGGGACGAGTTGCAGGTGCTGCTCGTCAACGGCAAGCCGTCGGGAGAGTTGATGGGGAATGCGACCGACTTCCTCAAGTTGGCCCTCGCCCCCGAACTGCCCAACCGCACGCTGGCCAGCCCGATGCGACCGACCGTGATTCGCGAGAGCGATCTGCTGGGAACCGACCTCGCGCGGTTCGACTGCGTGTTCGTCTGCAACGTGGCGCTGCTGACCGATCGCGAGGCCGAGGTCCTGCGCGGGTATCTCGAAGCGGGCGGAGGCGTCGTCTTTTGTCTGGGCGATCAGGTGCGGGCCGACAACTACAACCAAACCCTGTTCAAAGACCAGCAACCAATCCTCCCCGCGAGGCTGGTCGAACGAGTCGGCGATGCGAAACAGAAGGAGACCGTGTTCGAGTTCGACGCGGGGGACTTCTCGCACCCCATCGTCCGCCCGTTCCAGGGCAATCCCGGCGCGGGCCTCGAACAGACGAAGACGTTTGCCTACTTCAAAACCGAGGTGCCGGAAAATCGGGGAGCGCGCGTCGCGCTGCGGTTCAGCAACGGCGATCCGGTCATCGTCGATGCCCCGTACGGTCGTGGCCGCGCGATCCTCGTGACCACCTCGGTCGATCGCGAGTGGAGCACGTGGGCCGTGTGGGGGCACAGCCTGATCCCGTTGATGCACGAAACGGTCAACTACGCGGTGTCCGGACGCTGGACCGAACGCGATGTGTTGGTGGGGCAACCGCTCGTCAGCCATCTCCCCGTGCGAGCGACCGACGTCACGGCCGTCCTGCAACTCCCGGGCGGTGAGTCGCAGGCTCCCACGCCGTCCGGCGATGGCCGCAGCATCGTCTCCGAGCCAACGACGAAGGCCGGCTTCCACAAGCTGGCCCTCGGCGCGCCCGTGGGCCGCACGGAATGGTTCGCGGTGAATGTCGATCCGCAGGAGAGCGATCTGGTGTCTCTGCGGATCGAGGACTTGCGGACCGACGTCCTGCCGGGTGTTGAATTCACGTACCTCACCGAATGGGCCGCGACCACCGCCAGCGATGAACCGCAGACGGTGCGCGTCGTCGCGACCGGCAGCGGCTTCTCCCGCGCGCTGCTGCTCGCCGCGTTCTGCCTGTTGATCGTCGAGCTGCTCATGGCCTGGCGGTTCGTGGCGGGAGTCGCGCTGCTCGTGGCGATGTTGGCCGCCGGCATCACGGCTTGGACGTGGGTGGCCTCACCGATCTCGGGTGGCGTGTGCGCTGCCGCGTTGATTTTCCTGGCGGTCTTGTTCACTTACTCGCGACGCGCGGCGATCAGGGCCTGATCGGGCCTCGCTCAGGAATTCGGCCCCTACAGCCTGCCCAACCGTTACATTCGTGTCAGGGAATGGCAGCCAGCCCGTCCGCCCATCGGTTGCGGGCCGCGGCATCGATTGACATTCTTTTCGGGCCGTTCTAATGTCTCAAGCCGCCTTGTCTTGGGTCTGCGGAGTTGCCCAATTGTTCAGTCGACACGGCTGTCGTGATTACAGTCTCGGTTTCGGAAAGGGCATTCGCAATGGGTCGTCCGGTCACCCTGTTCACTGGCCAGTGGGCAGACCTCAAGCTGGAAGAGTTGTGCAAGAAAGCCAAGGACTTCGGCTATGACGGGTTGGAACTGGCCTGCTGGGGCGACCACTTCGAGGTCGATAAGGCGCTCTCCGACGACACCTACTGCGCCCGCAAGCGCGAGCTGCTCGAGAAGTACGACCTGCAAGTCTTCGCGATCTCGAACCATCTCGTCGGACAGGCGGTGCTCGACAACATCGACGCCCGCCACAAGAGCATCCTGTCTCCCGCCATCTGGGGCGACGGCAATCCGGCCGGCGTGACGCAACGCGCGATCGAAGAGATGAAGAATACGGCGCGTGCCGCTCAGAAGCTCGGCGTCGGCGTTGTGAACGGCTTCACCGGTTCGAGCGTCTGGCACCTGATCTACGATTTTCCGCCGACCCCAAAGTCGATGTACGACGATGGCTTCAAGTTGCTGGCCGACCGGTGGAATCCGATCCTCGACGTGTTTCAGGAGTGCGGCGTCAAGTTCGCGCTGGAAGTCCATCCGACCGAGATCGCCTTCGACATCTATTCGGCCGAGCGGGCCGTGGCCGCTCTCGGCGGACGCGAAGAGTTCGGCTTCAACTTCGACCCCAGCCACCTGATTTGGCAGGGAGTCGATCCCGCCGAGTTTATCCGCTACTTCCCGAACCGCATCTATCACGTCCATATGAAGGACGCGAAGGTCACACTGAACGGACGGTCCGGCATTCTGTCGAGCCATCTGTCGTTCGGCGATCCGCGTCGCGGTTGGGACTTCCGCAGCATGGGCCGCGGCGGCGTGAACTTTGAAGAAGTGATCCGCGCCCTGAACGCGGCCAAGTATCAAGGCCCGTTGTCGGTCGAGTGGGAAGACATGGGGATGGACCGCGAACACGGTGCCCGCGAATCGTGCCAGTACGTCAAGAACATCGACTTCGCCCCCTCGGCCCGCGCCTTCGACGCCGCGTTCGCCGAGTGACGACTTCGCAGATGGGTTGCTCTGTAAACCGATGTCGACAGCCGACGGATTCACTTCCGTCGGCTGTCTTCGTTTCAGCGATCCAACTGTTGCGAACACCATCCCCTCGACTCCCCTCGCTCGTCGTGTACGATGATGCCCAACGAAGGAGACCATCATGCCGATCCACGACTGGACACGCGTCAACGCTGGCACATTCCACGACTTTCACGGTTCATGGATCACGCACATCAAAGAGTCGTTGAACGGTGGCCTGTTGCCCCACGGCTTCTACGCGATGGCCGAGCAGCACGCGGGACGGATGATCGGCGACGTGATCACGTTTCAGGTGGGTCAGTTGGGGCTCGTTGAACCGAGTGCCATTGAGAATGGCGCCTCCGAAGCCGGTTCCGACCCATCGTCACCGTTCGCCGGTTCCGCCGATGACAGCGGATCAATCGCCGTGGCCGAAGCTCCGCCGCGCGTGCAGCGCACGATGAAGCCGACGGAGAACGCCCTCTATCGCGTGAAGCGAAAGACGGTCGCAATCCGCCGCGCGGCCACGCATCGCATTGTCGCCCTGTTGGAAATCCTGTCACCCGCCAACAAGGATCGGGCCGAGAGCGTTCAGGAATTCGTCGGCAAGACGTGGTCGGCCCTGGAGAAGGGCGTTCATGTGGTCGCCATCGATCTGTTCCCTCCGTCGCGGTTTGATCCGCAGGGAATCCACGGCGAGATCTGGAAGCGCTACGATCCCGCTGACTACGACCTTCCCGCCGACAAGCCGCTCACGCTGGCCTCCTACGATGCGAATGATGGCCCGCAGGCGTACATCGAGCACGCCGCCGTGGGCAACCCGCTGCACGCGATGCCGCTGTTTCTTGACCGGGGCCGGTACATCAACCTCCCGCTCGAAGAGACCTACCAAACAGCCTGGCGCGGTGTTCCCAGCGTCTGGCGAGCCGTCATTGAACGGTGACTCCGGGCGAATTGTGGCGCTGTCTCTGAGCCCAGGCTTCCCTCCGCTTGCCCGGCGGTATCGGGTTTGCATATCGTGGCCGCAGTTCGCCAGCACCCCGGCCGCTGTCCAGGCAGCCGGGGTGCTCGTTCCTTTCGCGACTTGATCCCTTTGGAGACCCGCTCGTGCATCCTCCGACGCCCCGTGAAGTTCTGGCCCTGTGCCGAGAGAAGGAGATCCGAGCCGTGGACCTACGGTTCATGGACTTTCCCGGTACGCAGAAGCACTTCACCATTCCGGTCACCGCCCTGACCGAGAAGAGTTTTGAAGACGGCTTCGGCTTCGATGGGTCGTCCATTCGCGGCTGGCAGGCGATCAACGAAAGCGACATGTTGGTCGTCCCGGAACCGGGAACGGCGTTTGTCGATCCCTTCATGACGCAGACGCTCGTCATGACCTGCAACATTCAGGATCCGATCACGCGCGAGGACTATGCCAAAGATCCGCGCAATGTTGCCCGCAAAGCCGAGAACTACATGAGGTCGACCGGCCTGGCCGACACCGCGCAGTTCGGGCCGGAAGCGGAGTTCTTCGTCTTCGACGACGTGCGGTTCGATCAGAATGAACACGAGGCGTACTACCACCTCGACAGCGTCGAAGGGCAGTGGAACCGGGGCCGTACCGAATCGCGTGGCAACAGCGGTCAGAAGATCCGGTTCAAGGAGGGCTACTTCCCGCTGCCGCCCGTCGACACGCTGCAAGACCTGCGGACCGAGATCATGCTCACGCTGCAAGACTGCGGCGTGCCGATTGAGGCTCAGCACCACGAGGTCGCCACCGCCGGGCAGTGCGAGATCGACATGCTCTACGCACCGCTGCTCAAGACGGCCGACAATCTGCTGCTCTACAAGTACGTCGTCAAGAACGTGGCGGCCAAGCACGGCAAGTCGGCGACGTTCATGCCCAAGCCGCTCTGGAACGACAACGGCTCGGGACTGCATCTGCACTTCTCGCTCTGGAAGAAGTCGACCAACCTGTTCGCCGGTTCGGGATACGCCGGGTTGTCCGAGACGGCTCTGTTTGCCATCGGTGGCATCCTGCATCACGCCCCCGCGCTGATGGCCTTCTGCTGCCCGACGACCAACAGCTACAAGCGGCTCGTCCCCGGCTTCGAAGCGCCGATCAACCTTTCCTACAGCAGCCGCAACCGTTCGGCGGCCATTCGCATCCCGGTCCACACGCCCAGGCCGGAGAACAAGCGGATCGAGTTCCGCTGCCCCGACGCCTCCTCGAACGGATACCTCGCGATGTCGGCGGTGCTGATGGCGGCGATCGACGGCATCCAGCGCCGCCTCGACCCCGGTCGGCCGCTCGACAAGGACTTGTACGACCTGGCCCCGGACGAACTGACCGACGTCCCCAAGACACCGGCCTCGCTGGAAGAGTCGCTCGCCGCGCTGCGCCGAGATCACCAGG
>JANODP010000051.1:0-23802 GCA_031412755.1 Schlesneria sp.
GAGCGGGGGACGTGAGTCCCCTGAATGCGCGTGGTTTGAAGTGGCGACCTGATTCAGGGGACTCACGTCCCCCGCTCCGAAGAACCTCAAACGCTGCATCATTCACTTCGGCAACTGCTCCTGTAACTGGCGCGTTTCGTTTTGAACGTTGTTGAACCGCGACGGCCATTCGGTCTTGTTGAGTTTGTTGACCGTCGTCCGGGCCGCCTCCCATTGCTTTTGATGAATCTGCGCGGCGCCCAGTTTGAGGAGGCCGGTCGGCTCCAGACGCCGCAGTGCGGCGACCTGCTCCCAGTGCGGAATCGACTCGTCCCAGCGGTTCTGTTGCTGGCGGAGTTCGGCCAGCGCGGTATGGTTCTCGGCTTCGTTGGGGGCGGCTTCGATGATCGACGTCGCGGCCCGCTCGGCTTCCGCTTCGTTGGTCTTCAACCGATCGGCCAGTTGCGTGAAGAGTTTCAGGTCGTGGCGGTCGAAGTCGATCAGGGCCATCAACTGGCGGGTCGCCTTGTCCGCCTGCTGGGTTCCGTCGTAGCACACAATCAAGGCCTGATGGACTTCCTTGTCGAGCGGCTGCAAGGCCACAGCCAGTTCGTACTGCGTGATGGCTTTCGGCAGGGCGCCCTTCGCCTGATAGACCTGTCCGATCGACTTTCGCAGGATCGGACTGTCCTGTCCGGTCTTGGCCGCTTCGGCGTCGAGGTGCTTCACGTAGTCATCGAGATCTTTGGCATTACGCAGCACCTGAGTGAGACTCTGCATCGCATGTCTCCGCTGATCGTTGCGCGGTCCCCAGCAGACGATCGCGGCACTCGCGGCATCGACCGCCTCCTTCGTCCGTCCGAGACGCGACTGCGCACCGGACAGGTGTTGGTAGTAGTCAGACAACGACGCATCGTTCAGGGTCCGTCCGCCGTGGTCCCGCTGATGGAGCGAGATCGCCTCTTTGAGGTATCCGACCGACAGTTCGTTCAGATTGCAGCCCAGGCACATCTTGCCGAACGCGGCGATGTTCCCTTCGGTCCAGCGGCCGTCCTTGTGGAAGTGCGTGTCGATCTGCTTGACCAGCGTCGCCAGTTGCTCGGGCCGTTGCGAGTGGTGATACGCGGCCATCAACTGCGTGCGGTAGGTCATCGAGTCGGGTTGAGCCTTGATCAACCCTTCGAGCAGCGGGATCGACTCGGCGTAGCGGTTCTCGTTCTGAAGGAACCCGACCAACTCGGCCTGAGCCGATTCGTCCAGCAGGCCGCTGCCGTGCGCGATCATCAGGATTTCGATGGCCCGCGCGGGCATCGTCAGTCCGCTGCGGAAGTAGCCCGCGATGTAGCGGACCCGCCGGCCCGAGTTCTTCCGTTCGGCATAAACTTCGTTGGCGGCCTGGGCGAAGTCGGGAGCCTTCTCGGCCCAGAAGTGCGAATAGTGCTTGTAGTAGATGTACTGGCTGCGGGCCTCGCCGGTGCGGAGGTCGCGCTTCAGTTCCTTGATCGCCAGTGCCAGGACTCGTGGCGCGAGATCGCCCAACTCCTGGGCCGCGACTTCGCGCCGCCGCGCCAGCTCATAGCCGAAGCCCTGCCAGCCGTTGTCCCACTGCACCTCGAACCGCTGCGGATACTGCTCCAACCGCTCGACGATGTATTGCAGCGCCAGTTTCGGGCTGAGTCCCTGGCTGGTGACATGCACCAGCGCCGCCACCGTGTTGCGGTACTGCGACTGCTGCGTCTTGAGAATCTTCGGCAGCGACTCGAACACGAACTTCGCCAGCCGCCCGGCAAAGTCGCCGATCTTGTTGCGTTGGGCGATGTCGAACGTCGTACACATCCGCGCGACGACGTTGTAGCGCACGTGCTCGTCCGGCGCGCCGTCGATCTCCTTCAGGCCGAGATCGATGATCTTGTCGAACAGCGTTGCGCCGCTGCCAAGCGTCACTTCGCCCTTGTGTTCGAGCGCGTGGTTGTAGAGCGACATCAACCGGTCGCGCAGGAACTTCCGTTGCTCGTCGTGTTTCGTGGCGGCGATCCACTTCAACAGCACGGCCTCGCCCGCCGCATGCTTTCCTCCTCCATGGTACAGGATGACGAAGCTGCCGAGGATTTGATTGTCCTCGTGCGGCCATTGGCCTTCGTTCGCCTGGGCATAATCGCGGACTTCGATTTCCATCATCGCGATCGCCTCGTCGCGCTTGCCGTAGTTCCAACCAAGCAGGTTGCTCAGATCGTTGGTGATGAACAGATGGTCCCGCGACGCGGCGGGGGCTTGAGTTTGCAAGGCCCTCAATTCACGAAGCTGCTCGGCTGCGATCTCACCGTTGGTGATGCCGCCAAGACTGTAGAGGAAGCTCGACATCTGGCGAGGCTCACCCGGTTGCCAGTCGCGTGCGAACGCGCGACGCAGAGCGGCGACACACGCTTGGACATGCGGGCCGGGTTGGTTCAGCACCTCGGACGATTTCCGTTCGACGAGCGCCTCCAACAGGTCGAGCGCCCGCAGATCGGTCGGCGTCCGCTCGCCCTCACGCAGCGTCTTCACCCGCGACAGAATCTCGTCCGCCGTCGCTTCGTTCCGCAGTTCGACGAGTACCTGGCTGTTGAGCGACTGCAAAAACGCATAGACCTGCTGCGGTGAGCGGCCCAACACCGCATCGGGCACCATCTGGAGCAGCCGGAAGTCGCGCGACGCCGCGTAAATCTCCCGCAACTGCCAGAGATAGTTCTCGGGACTGGCCGACTTCGCGAACAGGGCCTTGAACGTGAGCAGCGTGTTCTCGTCGAGCTCGCTCGGCAGCGTGACACCATGCTGGTGCCACCGGTTGCGAACGCCGTAGAGCGAGTTGCCAAGATTTCCCTCCGGCATCTGCTTGAAGACTTCGAGCTTGGTTCGCTCGTGATCGGCGCGGCGGTTCGTCACAAGATACCAGTCGGACAGCATCCGATGGTCGCTCGACGAGAGCAGCTTGTCCTTCTCGGCCGATTCGAACAGTTGGATCGCCTCGTCGATCTTCGCTCGCTCGGCAAGCAACCGCGCGAGCGACTGCCGCCACGGCGAGGTCGATTGGTCCTCGCGAATCCATGTGCGCAGATCGCGTTCCAGATCATCGGGCCGATCGAGCGCGACGAGCATCTGGAACTTGGTCGACCGCCACGCGGCGCGGCTTTCAAAGTAGCCGTCACGCTCCGCGTGACGAAGGCCGGGCGCGGTACCAGCTTCCTTGGTCGTACCCGGGTTCTGCGGTGTGGCGGCGTCGTTCGCCGCTCGGCTTTCCTCACGCGGAGCGTGAGGGCTACTTTGGGCGATTCCCGCGTCAATGTATTTCAACACGCGGTCGATCGTGGCCGGTGCGGCTTTGCGCCGCGCGGCCAGATTCATCACCGTCGTGAAGGCCCGCTGCTTGAGGAGTCCGTCGATGGCCTCTTTCATGCGCTCCGCGCCGGCGGCAGCAGGTTCCTCGACATCGTCGTCGTCTTCCTCTTCGACGGCCTCCGGTTTCGGCGGGACTTCACCGAGGATCGCCCAACAGTGTTCTTCAGCCTTGTCGAGGTTCTGGTCAAGCTGCACGTCGAGCCACATTTGCTCCATCCGCAGCCACGCGATGAGCCGTCCCTTGGCCATCTCTTCCTTGTCGGCTTCGGCCGTCAGGCGCGAAGCGAAGGCGACACGGCTGGCCTTCCTCGACTCGGCCCGCTTCTTGGCGAGTTCCGTGCGGGTCAGCTTGTTGACATCACCCGCATCGTGCAGCAGTTTCTCGTCCCATGTTGCACGGTTAGCCAGCATCGCATCGACCAGTCGATGGAGCGCTGGCAACTGAACGGAGAGCGTTGCGTCCGGCTCGTTGGCTCGCGACAGCAGCCGCAGTGTTTGAAATGCCTCCTGTTCCAGTTCGTCGGTCCACGGGCGAACCAGCAGGTCGTTGAAGAGCAGGTCGTAGTAACCCGGCTTCAAATCGGCGGGAGCGGTCGCGATCCGCTCACGCAGGAACGGAAGGGCTTCCGTGTCGTAGAACCGGCTGCCGTAGATCGTGCTCAGCGTCGTGCCGAGCGAGTCGCGATCATTGCGGTCCTCGGTCTTGCTCCACCGCGCCCGCAGTTCGGCGGCGATCTTCTTCCAAATGTCGAGCGGCACCTCGTGCGCTTGAAGCTGCTTGCGGTCGTTGATCGGCTCGACCAGTTCCAGCCGTCCGCCGAGCGCACTGTTCACGAGGAAGTTGAGCTGCCCCGGTGTCAGGTCGGCGAAGCCGCTGCGGAGCTGATTCAGAAACTCGCCGCGCAGCCGGTCGCAGTCCTCGCTCTGTGGGAAGTAGCTGTGGTTGAAGATGCGGTACGCGAGATCGCTGTGATGCGGATGCCGCACGAAGAACCGGGTGGTCTCCGCGAGCAGCCCGAACCACCGCTCATCGGCTCGCTGGAACGAGATGTTGTACGCGCTCCCCTGAGCAAAGTTGATCGCCGTTTCCACTCGGGCACGCTGCGCGGGCGTGAGCTTGCCCTCGACGCGGGCCTCCTTCAACCATTGCTCGACGAGCGAGTTGGCCGCGTCCAACTTGTCGTTGTAGACCAGCGCCGAGACATGCTGCGCGTAGGCCGAGTTCCACGACGACGATCCGGGATTCTTCGCAATCCAGTCCGTGGTGAATGCCAGCAATCGATCCCACTGGCCGCGCGTGCGGAAGAGGTCCGTCAGCGAGCCGCGCAGCGTTTCGTCTTCGTAATCCGGCCGTTCGATGTCGCGAGCGATCTCGTTCCGCAGCCATTTCTCGGCCGCGTCGTACTGCCCCGCGTTCCGCATCCGCTGGGCGACATCCTGCTGCCAGTGAACGTGCCACGGAGACTTCTCGACCATCGACTTACGCAGCGCAAGGGCCTCCTCCGACCGGCCGAGGGCGTCGAGCGTGCTCTTGTATTGCTCCTGCCAACGGACCATGACATCAAGTGCTTCCGCTTGCCGTTCGTACACGGGCTTGAGCAGATTGACGAGGTCCAGCATTTCCGAGCCGGTTCCCACCTGAGCCGCCTGGCCGTGGAGGAAGTCGGCGAGATAAACCTCATCCTGTGTCCTGGCCGCCGCCAATTGTTTGGCTTCGGTCAGGAACCGCTGCCGCGCCTCTTCGTTGCGCCGCATCACGACGAGTGCCGCCGTCCGAATCCAACGGACGCCCGGCTTGTTCGCTGCCAGTGCCTCCGCCCTCTCGACCTGCTTGAGCAACTCATCCCACTGCTGGAGCGAGGCGTAATGCAGGATCATCGTGATCCGGTCGTCGAAGCTCGCCGCTCCGTCAGCCACTTTCTGACGAGCGACCGACAACTTCGAGTACGGCAATCGCAGGAACTGCACCGATGGCTTGGCCGCCAACTCGGACGCCGTCCGCGCGGCGTATTCTTCGGCGGTGAGGACTTTCACGTCGAGCGTCGTTTCGTTCGTCTTCCGGCCTTTGTCGTCGGTGACGATCGACTTGCGAGCCACCCACGTCCCGGCGACCTCGACGAAATCATCGAACGTCGTCGCCCCGAACAGTTTCCCGTTATCGAACGTTTCAGTCTTGAGGATCACATGTCGCGCCGTGTCGATCAGCAGATGCTGCTCGTACACTGAGTTCTTTGGCTTCAGGATCAGCGTCACGCGGTTCTCACCCGTCGCCTCAAGCTTGGCCTGATACCCTCGATACGCCTCATGCAACGCGGCGAGTGACGAGTCACTCAACCCCAACACGCTTGGATGCCGTTCGCTTTCCGCCGACGAACGGACTCGCCCCAGCAGCAACGCCAGCGAGAAGACGCCCCGTTCCTTAGCCGTCGCGTAGTTGACGATCGTCTGCTCGTCGAGGTCCAGCGTTCGCGTGAGCCATCCCGTCGGCGAGTACAACACGAGGTCGGTGTTCTTCGCCGACTGCCGCTTCCAACGCGGATCGAACGAATCGACCGTCCGCTTCAGTTCGAGACCGCCCGGCAATTTCGAGAGCGCGTCCACTCGCAGCAAACTGCGCGACAGCGCGAGTGCCTCGGGCGACCAGCCTTCGGGATCGGGCAGCGCGGGCGCGGCCTTGCCGGGACGAGCGGGCAGGGCGGGGAAGAGGTTGCTCAGCCAGCTCGTGGTGTCGGGCTGATAGCTCTTGTAGTCGCGGCTCATCATCGCCGACTTGGACGCCATCTTTCTCTTCGCGCCAAGCGCTGCCCCCAGGGAGAACATTTCGTTCTTCGCTTCCAAACCGCGCAGTCCCGACCGTCTGAAGTCGCTTCTGTCAGATACGGACTTAGTCAGGAACTCGCCGCCATCGAAGCCGTTCTTGTAAAAGGAGAGTTCGCTGCCGCGCTCTAAGAACGGTTCACCGGGTTGGGCGAAGTCAGACAACTGCTCGACGCTGTCTTCGACCGACCGCAGTTGCGCGCTCAATTCCTTGGCGTCTACTTCGCGGTCTTCGGCTCCGAACCCGAGACTCATACCGTCTGCATCCAGTCTTTCCAGCCGGTCGAACGAGGTCCTGCCCGCCTTGTCGCGGGTGTCCCAGATCTGGCCGGACTCTTCGCCGTAAACACCCGGCATCGAGCCGCCATCAGTCAGGAACAGGCTGTCCTTCGCGCGTTCGAGTCCCAGTCGCTGGAATTCGTCCATGTCGTCGTCGCCACCGCCGCCGCCCATCCCACCGGCGAAACCCCAGGTGCCACCCATCGGCCCGTTCATGGGAGCACCCGCTCTCGACATGGGACTGGAATCGTTGAACGAGACGGGACCGTTGTAGTCGCCCAGATAATACTCCCGACCGCTGCGCCGCCGCGCCTCGTCCCACACCTGCACCTGCCGCTGGAACACCTGCGGATTGCGGCCGAGACCCGCGAGGCTCCGCAGCACCTGCCGCCGGATGCCGAGTCGCCAGTCGCCCGCCCGCTTCATCTGTTGCTGAACGAGTTCAAAGTTCGCGTTGTCTCGACCCTGGGCAAAAAAGCGTTCGCCATCGCGCATCTCGTAGCGACGCTTCACGCCAAACCGTTCCCGGTCGGCATCGGTCTCCAGCACCAACAGCGACGTGTACGGTGTGATGATGTGGAACTGTTCCGACAGCCCGATGATGTCGTCTTTCACCGCCGCCGCCTGCCCCTGCGCGAGCAGATGATCGAGATGGCCTCGCGCCCACAGACGCGGGATGAACGAGTTCCCCTGTTCGGCGCCGTTGAAGTTGATCTTGGCCACATAGCGCACCGATTCGCCGCCACGCTTGCCGGTGACGATGATCTCGCCCATCTGGTCCTTGGCGAGATCGCCCTCGGGCAGATAGCGGCCGACGAGAATCTGCTGCGTCCCCGCCGCGACGTTCGGCAACCGCTCGGGATAAACGGCGGCGACCTGCACCCCCTTGAACTCGACGTTCACCTCGCGCAATCCCGGCTGAGCGATCTCGTTGAGCAGTTCCTTCGCCACGACGAGCGCGGTCTGCTCGCCGCTGATGCTCCGCACCGAGCCTCCGCCGACGGTGGCGATTCCCTTGAGTACAACCGCCTCGGAGATGTTGCCCACCGTCACCGCGTGGAACGTGCGGGAGACTTTCTCACCCAGCAGTTGCTCCAGCCGCTTCACGAACCGCGCGGGGTCGGTGTCTCCCGCCGAGACGATGCCGTCGCCGATGTAAATGATCTGCGCATCGGCCGAAGCTTTCTTGATGACCTCCGCAAACGCCCGGTCGAGGTTGGTCCAACCGAGTGACGCCCGCTGGTCGAGAAAGTCTTTGGCCTGCGCCACGTTCTCGGCGGAGGGAGCGAAGCCGGTGTTTTCTGTCTTGCCTTCCGCCTTGTCCCCTCGCCCCGGCTCTGCGGGGAGAGGGCTAGGGTGAGGGGTCTTCTCTTTCGGCTTCTTCTTCGCATCGGAGCCGCCATCACCATCCGGCCCCCTAGCCCTCTCCCCCGAAGACGGGGGCGAGGGGACAAGAGGTGCCCACTCCACTCCGACATCACACGCACCGAGCAGGAAGCGGTCATCCGCCCCCAGCGACGACAGGACCGTCGCCACGAACTCGGCCTGCTGCTTCCGTTTCTCCGAATCCATCGAGGCCGACGTGTCGCAGAGCAGCACGACGTTCAGCGGCTTGCCGTCCGGCAGCAACTCGCGCTGCCAGTTCCCCTCCGCGCCGGGCGGTGTCAGTTGGACGAGCAGATACCCGTCGGCGCCGCGCTGGTGCGGGATGACGACCACGTCCGACTGCTTCGCGTTGATCTCGCACACGACTTCAAAGTCGCGATTCGGCGAGTACTCCTGCGCGGCGAACTCGACCTGCGCCGAGTGCTCCGTCTGCTGAGTCCGCACGGTGTGCGTCGGGCAGGTCACCGCTTTGAGCGGCAGGGCCGAGTTCACCGTCACGGTCAGCGACAACTCGCGCAGCGGCTTCGTGCGAAGCAGGTCGCTGCGCAGGCCGTAGCTGTAGCGATAGCGGTTCGCCCGCAGCGGCAGCACCTGCGTGTAAACGATCTTTACCCGCTTCTCGGAGAAGGCTTCAATCGGAAAGACGCGGGCCTTGAACAGGTTGCCCGCCGTCCATTCGAGCAGCCCCGGATCGCGCTTCTCGAGCAGGATTTGCTCGTAGATTTCGCGAGCTCGCTGCTTCTCGACGATGTCCGCCTCGATCAGATCGTTGCCGATCCACATCCCGAACCCGCTGATCGACGCATCCTGTGGCAGCGGGAAATGGAAGATCCCTTCCAGCCGAGACGGCGTGTGATTGACGAACGATTCTTCGATGGTCGTGCGGGCGATCTGATCGAAGATCTCGACCGAGACCTTGTGATAGCCGACAGTCAGCGGTTCGTTGCGTCCATCGGGCAGCTTCACGATCAGCGACCCGAGCGACTCGTTGTTCGAGGTCCCTTCAAACCCGGCCAGCCAGACCGGCGTCTGCGGCACGTCCACCAGCTTCTCATCGCGGTCGACTCGCACGAGTTGCTTGTCGCCGTGATTGAAGACCCGCTTGCCGTCGCGCGGGGCCAGCAGAATGAAGGGGACGTTCTCCTCCACTGTCTTCTTCTCCGGCGACATCACCTGCACTTCGCCGCTGTGCAGCCGGGCCTGTGTCGGCGAAATGCACTCGACGAGCGAACCCGGTCCCAGCGTCAGTTCGACCTCGGACGACAGCGTCACCTTCAGGGCGTTGGCTCCGCGCAGTTCGGTCCGCAGCCAGTCGCCCGGCTTGAGCAACAGATCGCGACCGAGCGGCGTCCAGCGTTTGGCCAGCATCGGGCGAATGACGGCGATCCCCTGCGCGTCGCTCACCTTGCCGATCCGTCCGTCCTCAGTGAGCGACTTCGCCACGACGAATTTCTCGTCGGCGACCGCTTCGTTCAGCGCGATCAGCCGCATCTCGGCGAGCAGCACGTTCGGCCCGCGCCGGGCACGAATTCCCGCCAGTTGCCGGTTCTGCACATCGACGAACCCTTCCAGTTCGATCCGTTCCGAAGCGGCCTCCACCTGCGCGCGGTACACAAAGCACTCGCGACCGTCGAACTGAGACCGCTCGCGCGGACGCGAGTTCAACAGCGGCGTCGCATCGCGCACGCCGACATCCAGCAGCGCGACGAGATCGACCTGACGATCCGGTGCCGAGAACCACGGTGAGTCCATCTCGGTCGCGGTGTTCGTCTCTTCATCCACGCGCCACAACCGCGATCCCGCCGCGATCTCGTACCGCTGCGGAGACTCCTGTTTGCGGACCAGTCCCGGCGCACGGACCCAGACTTCGGCGGTGCGGCCATCGCGCACCACCTGCAAGTGAAGCGAGTTGGCTCCGCGCAGCTCGTCGATCACTTGCGAGAAGGGAGCCGCCTGCGAAACCGATCCCGGATTCATCGGCACCAGCCACGCCACCAACATCGCCGCCACGGCCGAAGCCACGCACAGACCACGAATCGCCAGAGTGACCATCGGATGCCTCCGCTTCGAGTTCGCCGCCGAGGAAGTCGGCAGCGGTTGAGTTTGAGTTGGTGTTGGTGTTATTCCCGCCGCGAACGCCTCGGCCGCCCGTTGACGCAGCGCGTCGAGCAGTGCGGCATCCGGAGACGGCGCATCGGCCTCAACGGTGCGCAGCACCGCCTTCAGCCGTGAGTCGTCATCGTCGTAAGTGCGTTCGTCGGACATGGTGGGTTCTGACCGGAAAACTAAAAACGGGTCGCGAACAACAGAAGAAGAAAAAGACTGACCACAGATTTCACGGATTTCACAGATGAAGTTGAAGACGATGAGAATTCAGGTAGACGACCCGATCCTTGTCTTTCCGGTCTTCGCCTTCCATGTCTTCGCCTCTACTTCCCGGTCTTCGTCTGATCTGTGTCATCCGTGAAATCTGTGTCATCAGTGGTTCCTCCGCTTTGGATTGATGGAGACGCGTTGTCATGCTTCCGCCTCGATCTTTCGGCCCGCTTTCCGGCGGAACTCGCGGCGGGCGCGGGCCAGTTTCGATTTGAGAGCTTCGACGGAATGCCCCCATTGTTGGGACAACTCGTCGAGGCTCTGTTCATCCAGATACTTGGCCGTGAGCAGCGCGGCGTAGTCTGAGGGAAGCTCGGCCAACACGCCGCGAACCAACTCCGCCAACTCACTCTGCTCGAACGGAAGGCCATCGGCTTCGGACTCGTCCAGCCACCGCTGCAACTCCGCCGCGTGCGCCTCCGCCAACGTCTGCAATCGCGCCGCCTTGCCAATCTGCCGCCAATAAAGTGACACGTGGTGATGAGCGATCCCCGTCAGCCAACTCCACAGCGAACCGCGTCCCGGATCAAATTGCCTCGCCGACCGGGCTGCGGCGAGAAATGTTTCCTGAACGACATCGGCCACGTCCGTCACCTCCGGCCCCACCAGTCGCGCGACGTACCGCCACACGTCCGAGCTGTAACCGGTGTACAGCGCAGCCCAAGCCTCTCGGTTGCCGTGCTGCAAGCCGCAGATCACGGCCGATTGGTCGTGTTCGTCCAACAAGGGAACGATCTCGTGAATGGAAGGCGAACGAACTGGAAAGAGTTGGCCGTTCGACGCCACCGAGTGTCGTGGAATTCCCCCGAAAGTCCAACTTTGTCGCGACTCGCGTCTCGGGGACTTCGTCGTCGTGTCCCCTTTCCTCGCGTCTTCAGAGGAAAGATAAAGGTGAGCGGGGCTTCTCTTCAGCAACAGGAGTTGCAGACGGACTTCAATCCCACCCACCCGATTCGTAGGATGGGCACTCCTGCCCGTCCTGTCTTTCAAAACGCGAACAGTCCAAACGATCAGGGGTCAGGCGTGTCAGCAGCGCCGGGGCGATGGGCAGGTCAAAGAACCAGGGGCCGAACGGTACCCCGCTCGCCAAGTTCTCCCGCATCGTTCCATCGCATCCACCGTCAGGAGTTCCCATGGGTTTCATCAACATCGACGACATCGAACCGATCTCGCCCGTGCCCGGCTGCCGGATGCGGACGCCGTTTGGCCAGAATCTGATGCTGTCGTACCTCGAAATGGACGACGGGGCCGAAGTGCCGCTTCACTCGCACCCGCACGAGCAGGGGGGGATGCTGATTCGCGGCAAGCTGGAGTTGACCATCGGCGACGAAGCGCGCGTCTGCGAGGCGGGAGCGATGTTTCTGATTCCGCCGAACGTCCCGCATCGAGCAGTCGCGGTCGGCGGGCCGGCTGTCGTGCTGGACGTCTTCAGCCCGGTGCGCGAAGACTATGCCAGGCTGACCAACACTTACATCCCCGAGATCGAGTCATCCCCCTGATGGCGGCGATCCTTTCCAAGTCTCGCACGCCGAAGTAGAACGGCACACCTCGATACGTCGCCTCTTTTCCACACAATCAGGAGTTCGCAACATGTCACTGTCTCGCCGCCAGTTTTTATCAACAGCAGCCGCAGGGACTGCCGTCCTCGTGGCTGCTCCCGCCGTTCATGCGGCGAGCAAGGTGGAAAAGCCGCTCATCGTCGGCGAGGGCGAACACAAGTTCGAGGTCCAGCACGAATGGCCCCAGCTTCCCGACAAGTACTCTTGGCAGACCACTCACAACGTGGCGGTGGACAAGGCGGGCAATCTCTACGTCATCCACGAGGGCCGTGAGGACTTGAAGGACCATCCGTCGATCTTCGTGTTCGATTCCGAGGGCAGGTTCCTTCGCGCATTCGGTGAGCGGTTCCAGGGGGGCGGGCACGGAGTCGAGATTCGTCAGGAGGGGTCGGACGAGTTCCTGTACGTCTGCTCGTATCAGCAGGTGAAGTCGTTCGCGAAGCTGACGCTGAAGGGCGAGACCGTCTGGGAGCGGTACGCCCCGATGCAGTCGGGCGTCTATGCGGCCGAGGAAGACACGAAGCGGGCAAAAGTGTGGGGCCGCGACCGGTTCATGCCGACGAATTTCGCGTTCCTCGACGACGGTGGATTCCTGCTCGCCGATGGCTACGGCGCGTTCGTGATCCATCGGTTCGACAAGGACGGCAAGTGGGTCTCGCACTTTGGTGGTGCGGGCGGCGGCGAGGGGAAGTTCAACACTCCGCACGGCGTCTGGATCGACAAGCGGGCCGGCCGCACGCCGTCGATCGTCGTCTGTGACCGGGCCAACCACACGCTGCAATACTTCACGATGGACGGCAAATATGTGGAGACTCTCAAGGGTTACGGCCTCCCTGCGAACTGTGAGACGTGGAAGAACCTGCTGGTCGTGCCGGAACTGCACGCGCGGGTGACACTGCTCAACGAGAAGAACGAAGTGGTGGCACGGCTCGGCGACGATGTGGCCCGCGTCACCGGCAAAGAGGGAGGCGGCATTCGCGGCGACAAATCGAAGTGGCAGGACGGCAAGTTCGTCCACCCGCACGACGCCTGCTTCGCCGCGGACGGCAGCATCTTTGTCGCCGAATGGGTCGGCACGGGCCGCATCTCAAAGCTCAAAAAACTGAGTTGAGCGGTTGTTCCGATCGCCGAATCTGCGCGGGACCGAATCGTCCCGGCGCGCCGGTCAGCTTTCTGGAATCGACATCACAGTCACGGGGCCGCCGAAAACTGCCGAATGGAACGTGAACGGATCGATTCGCTCGCCGAGGCTGGCCGAAGGAATAGGCAGCCAGTCATCCGGCGGATTCTGCCGGTCGGGGTCGCGGTCCTCGACTGGCGGCGTGAGCGATGTCTCTGACGTTCAAATCGGCTTCTTTTGGAAAAGGAACAACACACGATGCGCAGCTTTCTGATTTTAGCCGCTCTGGCGGCGATGGTTCTCGTCACGGGTGAGGCTCAGGCCGCCCGGCGACAGGTTGTGAATGGCAATGCCACCACGGTCTCCCGTGGCGACGGTTTTTTCGCCCGTCTGATGGAACTCGAACGACGCAAGAACGCGGCCCTGTTCGGCGGCCTCCGTCGGTAGCCGATGCACGTTGAACAATTGAATTGGAACGGGCCGCATGGGACGCCATGCGGTCCGTTTTTTGTTCCGGTTCAAGCAACAGAGGCTCGGCACGAGTTCGTCGACCGCCCCGTAGAAACCTGAAATCTTTCCGAAAACCGTAGCCTCGAAACACCCGTGTGTACACTGATGCCCTGTGCGGTTCCCTCACGTGCCCATGTCGGCCGAAACCGCGAATCACTCTCAAAGACAGGAGACAGCGATGTTCAAGGCACTGCGATGGGTTGTGGCGGGATTGGTCCTGCAATTGATGGTTGGCCAGGCGTTGGCCCAGGGCGGACGAGGTGGAGCGGGCGGGACGATGAGCGTGACGATCGCCCAGCAAAAGTCCGTACAAGACGAGCTGAAGCTGACGGCGGATCAGATCGAAAAACTGAAACAGGTCGGCGAGAAGATGCGGGAAGCGTTTGGACGCAGGGGCGATGGAGGAGATCGTGAAGAGGCCCGCAAAAAGTTTGCCGAGGCGACTCAGGCCGCCGAGAAGGAGATGGCTGGGATTCTGTCCGCCGAGCAGACGAAGCGCCTGAAAGAGATCACGCTACAGCAGGCTGGCCCCATGGCGCTCGCGCGTCCCGAGGTGGCGAAGGACGTCGGACTCACCGACGATCAACTGGCCAAAATCAAGGAAATCACCGACGCCTATGCTTCAGAGACGCGTGCTCAGTTCCAGGCGGGCGGAGGCGGGGGCGACCGCGAGGAAGCCCGCAAGAAACGCGAAACCCTGCGCAAAGACACGGGCGACAAGGTGCTGGCCCTCCTCAAGGATGACCAGAAGAAGGCGTGGGAGAAACTGGTGGGCGAACCGTTCAAGGGCGAGATTCAGCCGTTTGGCGGCAATCGACCGAGAAACAAGAACGCTCAGTAGTCAGCGGTCGTCGATAGACATCGCTTCCTGATCTCATGACAACGACCCGGCGATCAGTGGACCGTCGGGTCGCTTCATTGGCGAGCCGACAATTGAACCGACGAGGCTTCACACGGCCTCATCGGGGCCGCGTTCCAGACGCTCCTGCCGCTGCTGCCAGTTGAGCCACTGCCTCCAGAGTTCGTGGCACGCCAGCAATTGCAGGCTCGCGATCCAGAGGAGACAGCCCGGCAAGAATCGCTCCGTGGCCCTGGACACTCCGTGATCGATGAACTCCATCAACTCGTAGCTCATCGCCAGCAGCGCGGCCACGACGGCAAAGACAACGGCGATTCGGGTGCGATTCAGCAGTGCAGTGATGACGGCCACGAAGTAGGTCGGATTCGCCCACCACGGCGGGAACGTGTAGATCATCCAAACCAGGCAGACATATCCGGGAATCGGATGGTCGTCGAATATCGGCGGCATGGCGGGCAGCACGCAGGCGAGCGCATACATCGCCACCGACACGAGAACCCAGTGCCTTCCCGGCCGCAGCAGTCGTTCACGCAACCGCTCCACGATCGAGAGTTGTCCATTTGCGGCAGCGTCTTCGTTGGACAGCGGCGGCGGTGTCATGCGGGCCTCACCAAGACAGGAAGTTCCATTGTGATCCCGGTCTTCTCACCGGCGCACGTTGAACTCGTGGTCCAACCCCTCCTGTTGTTGCTGCCAGTCCAGCCAAGCCTCCCACGTCAGGTTGCAGGCCAGGCGGAACCGTTGCCACAGGCCGGCAACAAAGGGCATTCGAATTTCATGGCTCGGTGATCGGTGAGTTGAGTCGGCTTGCTGCATGCTGACCTCGCCGCGTCTGGACCTTCCGCGTGCTACGCGGGGAGCGGTTCGATGACGACTCCCAGCGGGAACTCGACCGGAGTGCGGGCGTAGGTGTCGGGGCCGAAGCCGCGCAGTTGGTCGCGCTTCAACTCGGCGAGTTCCATCGTGCCGGTCCAGACGATCGCACGGCCGTTCTCGTCCACTTCCTTCGCGAGGTGGTAAGCGCTCAAGGGCGAGTGGCCGCAGACCCGGCAGAGCGCTTCGATCACGTAGTCGTAGGTGTGCAGATCGTCGTTGAGGACAATGACGGCATATTGCGGCTGTTTCTTCGGCTTGGTCTTCGCCGGCTCCGCACGACGCTTCGGCCGGACTTGGACTTCGGGTTCGGAGACGTCAGGGATGGCGATCATGGCGACGTTCCTTTGCAACGGTTGAAGGCCGAAGAGAAGATCCCTCACCCTGGCCCTCTCCCCGGACCGCCGGGGCGAGGGGACAGGAATGAACCGCGAAGCGGTCACTTGTCATCGAGCAGTTCGACGGCGACGAACTTCTTGCCCTCGAGCATTTCCAAACTGGCACCGCCGCCGGTGCTGACATGAGTCACCTTGTCTGCCAAGCCGAACTCCTGAATCGCGGCGGCGCTGTCGCCTCCACCAATGATGCTGACCGAGCCGCTGGCGACGATCGCCTCGGCGACGGCTCGTGTTCCGGCGTCGAACGGCGGCATTTCGAACACCCCCATCGGGCCGTTCCAGACGACGGTCTTCGCCGACTGGATGACCGCCTCGTACCTGGCGATCGTCGCGGGGCCGATGTCGAAGCCCTCCCAACCTCCCTCATTGGGGATCTGGCCGGCGGGCACGACCTGTTTGTTGCAGGTCCCTTTGAAATCGTCGCCGCAGTGCGTATCGAGCGGCAGCAGCAGCTTGTCGCCGCCACTGGCGATCAATTCGTTCGCGAGATCGACCTTGTCCTTCTCCACGCGACTGCGACCAATGCTCCCTCCTTGCGCCAGGGCAAACGTATAGGCCATCGCTCCGCCGATGAGCACCTTGTCGCAGATCGCCAGCAGGTTCTGGATGACGTTGATCTTGTCCGAGACCTTCGCCCCCCCCACGATCGCCACGAACGGACGGGCCGGCTGGGCGATTGCTTCCGACAGGAACTTGATCTCCTTCTCGACCAGGAATCCGCAGACTCTGGGCTTGCCGGTCATCGCGTTGGGCACGGCGACCATCGAACCTTCCGTGCGATGGCACGTGCCGAAGGCATCGTTGCAGTAGATGTCGCCCATCGCGGCGAGGACCGCGGCGTACTCGGGGTCGCCCATCTTCTCGCCCTTGTTGAAGCGGACGTTTTCGAGCAGCAGGACCTCACCGTTCTGGAGGGCCGCCGACCTGGCTTTGGCTTCGTCGCCAATCGTGTCCGCTGCGAAGTGGACCGGGCAACCGAGCAGTTCCTGCAATCGAGTCGCCACCGGCGCGAGGCTGTACTTGGCGTCTGCGGCCGGGTCTTTTCCTTCGGGGCGCCCGAGGTGACTCATCAGGATGACTCGGCCACCACGGTCGAGGACCGATTTGATCGAAGGCAACGCCTCGGTGATGCGACGGTCGTCGGTGATTTGCTGCACGTCGTCGAGCGGGACGTTGAAGTCGCACCGCATGAGAACGGCCTTGCCGGAGACAGGGACATCGGCAATCGTCTGCTTGGCCATGATCGAGAGTACTTTCGTTGTTCCACCGGGACGGGAGCGATTGGAGAAGTCGAACGGAAAGAGCTTGTGATTTTTTCGCCACCGACCTTGCGTCGGTGGTTCAACGGCTTTTGCGCTACTTGTTTCCTGAGGGTTTCGAGTAGCGCAAAAGCCGCTAAACCCCCGGGACAAGCCCGGGGGCGAAAAAGTCACACGCTCGGAGCGTCGATGTCGCATCCCCGCGAAGAGTCCTTCGCCCGTATCGTAGAGGCCGCTCGAAAGACTGCCAAGCCAGTGGTCGATGCGGGACACATGAGCCGCCGGAGGCAACCGCAACCGATTCGCCGACACCGATGCTCGCATCCCGTGGGGGCAGTGACTACCATCGTCGGCTCGTATCCCGCCCCTCATTGGGGTCGATTCCGTTGACGTTGCTTCCTGTTCAATTGAATGCGTTCCCATGTCTGATCCGACCGCGACGGCCGCTGATTCTGCCTCCGACTTTCCGCCTCATCTGGGGGCAAAACAGATGCCCCGCTGGGATGGGGGTGAGTTGCCCGAGTCACCGGTTTTTCGCTGGCGGAACTGGACGGCCATCATCGGGCCGAGCGTCGTCATGGCGGCGGCGGCAATCGGCGGCGGCGAGTGGTTGACGGGGCCGCAGGTCACGGCGCGCTTCGGGCCGGCACTGTTGTGGCTCTCCGCGTTCAGCATCCTCGGTCAGGTGATCTACAACATCGAGATCAGCCGCTACACCCTCTACACCGGCGAGCCGATCTTCACGGGCAAGTTTCGCACGCTGCCGGGCCCGATGTTCTGGCTCTGGATCTACCTGGTCCTCGATTGTGGCTCGTTCCTGCCGTACCTCGCCTCGAGCGCCGCGATCCCGCTCGCCGCGATCATCCTCCAGCGAATGCCGGACCTGTCCGCCGCGGCTCCACCCGAGTCATTCTTCAAGCTGGCGGGGCAGGGTATTTCCGACGCGCTGCTGGTCAAGTTCCTGGGATGCGCCATGTTTCTGATGGTCCTGCTGCCGCTGCTGATCGGCGGCAAAGTCTACAACTCGATCAAAGCGATCATGACATTCAAGCTGGTCATGGTGCTCGGCTTTCTGATGCTGCTGGCCGTCTTCTATTCCAAGCCCAAGACCTGGGTCGAGATCGGCAGCGGCTTCTTCAAGGTCGGAACAGTCCCCATCCAGCGCGAGGGCGATGCCAACAACAACGGCGTTCGGGACGAGGACAAGGGCGAACCGGAACTGGGACCGAACACGGACAACGTCTTCTCGGCGCTGTTTGGTGGACGCGGCTGGCCGATCATCGACATGACGGTGATCGGGTTGCTCGGCTCGATGGTGGCGATCTCGGGGAACGGCGGGTTGACCAACACGCCGATCAGCAACTTCACGCGCGAGCAGGGTTGGGGAATGGGCAAGCACGTCGGCGCGATTCCCAGCATTGTGGGCGGTCACGCGATTGAACTGTCTCACGTCGGCATGGTCTTCAAAGTCACTCGGGAGTCGCTGGAGCGCTGGAAGGGTTGGCTCGGCCACGTTCAGCGCGAGCAACTTTGGGTCTGGATGCCCGCCTGCTTCATCGGAATTGCCCTGCCGAGCATGTTGTCGGTGCAGTTCCTCGATCGGGGAACGGTTCTGGCCGACAAGAACCTCGCGGCGGCCATGACTGCCGGGGGCGTGCAGGAGGCGGCCGGGCCGTTCTTCGGGCCGATCTTCTGGTTCATGACGATGTTCTGCGGACTGCTCGTGCTGATGACGAGCATGGTCTCGACGGCGGACGGCGTGTTGCGGCGCTGGGTCGATGTCTGCTGGACGGCTCTGCCCTCGCTTCAGAAGTGGGACACGAAGCACATCGGCAAACTCTACTTCGGCGTGCTGTGTGTCTACGCGGTCTGCGGTATGGCGATGCTGATCTTCGTGAAAGCCGACGCGCTGCTGGTCTTTTCGGGGATGATCTACAACTTCGCCCTCGGCTTCAGTTGCTGGCACGTCATCGCCGTCAATCGGACGCTGCTGCCGCGCGAGATCCAACCGAGTTTGTTGCGTTGTGTCGGACTGACGCTGGCTGGCCTGTTCTTCTCAATCGCAGCGGTCGCAACCTCGATCGCGGAAGTCCCGAAGCTGATGAAACAACTGGGACTGGCGGGCCAACCGACCGCCGTGGCTCCTGCGGCGACGAAGGCCGCCGAAACTCAACCGGCCGCCAGGTAACCAAGCCATCCCGCAAACCCGCATCACAGTGAGACCGAACCTTGTCGCGCGTAATTCATTTCGAGATTCATGCCGAACTGCCCGAGCGGGCCGTCAAGTTTTATACCGACTGCTTCGGTTGGACTTTCGTCAAGTGGGCCGGTGAATGGGACTACTGGCTCATCAAGACCGGGCCGGCGTCCGAAGAGGGAATCGACGGCGGCTTGGTGAAGCGAATGGGAGAACGACCGCTCGATGGACAGCCGGTCAACTCCTTCTGTTGCACGATCGACGTGGCCAATCTCGACGAGAGCGTGGCCAAGGTGCTGGCTGCGGGAGGGACGCTCGCCCTGCCCAAGATGGCGATCCCCGGCGTCGGCTGGCTGGCGTATGCGAAGGACACCGAGGGCAACATCTTCGGCCTGATGCAGTCCGATCACGGAGCGAGCATTTCCAGTTAAAGTCGAGTTGATCATTCCCACGCGGAAATGGCTTCCGCAGACTCGCCATGAAGGACGATCGACACGATGGAAACGCTCAGTCAGTGGTTCAGCAGTCTGGTCGAGTTGTTCTGGTGGAGTTTCGACCTCCTGTTTCACCTTGATGACGAACTCAAGAAGATCGTCGCCCGGTACGGTGTCTGGTCGCACGCGATCCTGTTCGCGGTCATCTTCTGCGAGACCGGCCTGATCGTGACACCGTTCCTGCCGGGTGACTCCCTGCTGTTCGCAGCGGGGGCGTTCGCGGCGGATCGGACGCTGTACATCGAGTGGTTGCTGCCGCTGCTCATGATCGCCGCCGTCGTGGGAGACACGGTCAACTATGCCGTCGGACGCTGGATTGGTCCGCGCGCCTTCAGCGGGAAGCTGCCATTCCTCAAGCAGGCTCATCTCGAACGGACGCAGCGTTTCTTCGACAAATACGGTGGCAAGACGATCATCCTCGCGCGGTTCGTGCCGATCATCAGAACGTTCGCGCCGTTTGTGGCCGGGATCGGCGCGATGGATTACCGCCGCTTCGCCCTCTACAACGTGGTCGGCGGCATCGTGTGGGTGCTGATCTTCACGTTGCTCGGCTACTACTTCGGCTCACTCGCATTCGTCAAGAAGAACTTTGAGATGGTGATGGTGGCGATCGTCGGCATCTCGCTGCTCCCTCCGTTCTGGGAGTGGTATCAGCACCGAGTCGCGATCCGGAAGCAGGGACTGGCGGCGGCGAAGGCCGCTTCTGCCAGCGAATCCTGACCGGTCACCGCTACTCGCCGAGGTACGCATCCTTCACGCGCTGATCGTTCAGCAGCACGCCGGCCGAATCGCTCATGGTGATGCTGCCGGTTTCCATCACATAGCCGCGGTGAGCCAGCTTCAGGGCCAGCCGCGCATTCTGCTCGACCAGCAGCACCGACATCCCTTCGGCGTTGAGTCGGCGGATGACTTCAAAAATCTTCAGCACGATGAGCGGAGCCAGCCCGAGCGATGGTTCGTCGAGCAGCAGCAGTTTCGGTCGCCCCATCAGGGCGCGGGCCACCGCCAGCATCTGCTGTTCACCTCCCGAGAGCGTGCCGCCAAGCTGCGACTTGCGATCGCGCAAGATCGGAAACAGTTCGTAGGTGTGATCGATGTCCTGTTGAATGCCGGCCTTGTCGTGGCGGGTATAGGCTCCGAGTTCCAGATTCTCCAGCACGGTCAGCCTGGGAAAAATCTTGCGGCCTTCCGGCGACTGGCAGAGGCCCAGCCGCACGATCTCATGCGGCGGCAGGTTTTGAATCTCACGCTCCGACCAGATGATCCGTCCGGCGCGAGCCTTGATGGCGCCCGAAACGGTCATCAGCGTCGTCGTCTTGCCCGCACCATTCGCCCCAATGATGGTGACGATCTCGCCCTCGTTGACCTCGATCGAGATTCCCTTGAGAACTTCAATCGGCCCGTAGCCGGCGTGTAGTTGTTCGATGGTCAGCAGCTTGGCCAAGGTTGTCGGGCTCCGATGGTCACTCGATAGAAACAGATGCCACGCCGGGATTCATTCTTGCCACTCAACCACCGTGTCGGACAGTGCGGGTGAAGACGGACCACAGATTTCTCAGATGAAGAGAAGAACTCTTGGCCTTCCTCTGATCCGTGCCATCTGTGAAATCCGTGGTCGCTCATCTTGCCTCTCATTTTTTTAAATTGGTCACCCTCAACCGACATCTTCCTTGCCGAGGTACGCCTCGATGACGCGGGGATTGGCGCGAACTTCGGCGGGCGTCCCTTCGGCGATTTTCTGGCCGTAGTCCAGCACGGCGATTCGGTCGGAGATGTCCATGACCAGCTTCATGTGATGCTCGATCAGCAGGACCGTCACCTCGGTGTCGCGAATTCGACGAATGAGATGCATCAGCTCCTCCGACTCGGTTGGGTTCATGCCGGCGGCCGGTTCGTCGAGCAGCAGCAACTTTGGCTCCGTCGCCATCGCCCGCGCAATTTCGAGCCGCCGCTGCTCGCCATACGGCAGGTTCTTGGCCAGGTCGTTCAGCTTGGAACCGAGGCCGACGAAGTCCAGCAGTTCTCTCGCTCGCGTTCGCCGCTGCGATTCCTGCTGACGCTGAACCGGTGTGTGAAACAGCATGCCGAACAGATTGGGCGAGAAGCTGCGGTCCATGCCGACGAGCACGTTCTCCAGCACGGTCATGTTCTGAAACAGGCGGATGTTTTGAAACGTGCGGGCGATCCCCGCCAGAGAGATCACGTCGGGAGTACGACGACCCCGCTGCCAGACGGCCAGAGTTCCAAAGCCTCCAATCAGCAAACCGGCGATCAACGCCAGCCATTGGTTGCGGCGATGAGTCGACTGTTCGGCCGCGACTTCGCGCAGTTGAACCAGTCGAGTGGCAGCGGTTTCCGCATCGGGCGCGCTCAACAACTCGCGCTGACCGTCCGCCGACAGAAACACCTGGCGTCCGTCACGCGCGACCGGCGGCCAATCTCCCTGCGCGCGAGTCACCGCCTCGGCAGTATTGTCTCGCAGCAAACGGGCCTGTTCGAGTTTTGGTGAGCTGGCCAACATGCGGGTGCTGGTCGCCGACACGATTTGCCAACGACTGCCGCGCCTCGCCAGGCCCGGTTCGCCGCGCAGGTGTCGCAGCGCATCGCGGCAGGCGTCGGACCAGGCAAACGGATGACGCTGCGAACGGAGAAACTCGGTGCGGCTGAGTTGGCCGTCGGCGTTCTCGTCGGCAAGCCGCAAGAGGGTGGCAGCGTCCTTCGTAGCCGATGTCAATGCTTCGTCACTCGACCACTGACCATCTTTGTTCTTGTCGGCGGCTGCAAAGTCAGCGGCGGCCGAGGGAGGAAGTCGCCGCTCATCGTCGTTGTTGTTCTTGATGGCGACTCGCCACAACGAGTCGATGTTGGCCGTCATCAGCATCAGCCCCAAGCCCGTGCAGACGGCCACGGCGGCGCAGGCGGCGTATAAGTGCCACGTCGGAGGGCGGCGGAGTTCGCGATTGTTGAAGACGATCTCGCCGCTCGTCGGAGCGTAGATGCCCGTGATGGCATTGAACACCGTGGTCTTGCCGGCGCCGTTTGGTCCGATGATGGAATAGATCTTGTTCGGTTCGACCTCCAGATCGAAGCCGCTCACAGCGGTCAGGCCGCCGAACCGCATGGTCAGTCCGCGCAGGGAGAGCAGGGCCATCAGACCGCCTCCCCGTGCGATTCGCGTTTGGCGGGAAGCAGGCCCTCGGGGCGATACCGCATCATCAGCACCAGCGCCAGACCGAAGATGATCAGCCGCCAGTTGGTGAACATCAGGAAGCGGCTGCCGGTCGGATTGATCTGGGCCTTTTGAATGACGCCGTCGAGCATCGGGGCAAACACGTTGTCGAAGCCGACGAGCAGGAACGAACCGACGATGACACCGCGAATGCTCCCCAATCCACCGAGGATCACGCACGCCAGCACGATGATCGAGCGGTTGAAATCGTAGGCATCGGGACCGGCCGTCGTGGTGAGCTTCGTCGCGTACAGGCTGCCCGCCAGTCCGGCCAGCGCCGACCCGACCGCGAAGGCCGCGAGCTTGGCTCGGGCGGCGTTGATCCCCATGCAGGTCGCCGCCAGTTCGTCCTCGCGAATCGCCACCCACGAACGACCGAGCCGCGAACGTTCGAGGTTTCGCAGCAACCACACGATCCCTGCGAGCATCACCAGACACAGGTAATAGAACGGCCGCATGTCGTCGCTCCAGCTTCCCGGTGTCAGGCCCAGCCACGTCAGATTCGGAGGCGGGATCGGATTGAGAGCCCTCGTCCCGGCCGTGATCTCCTCCAGATTGCGGAGCGAGAACCGGACGACCTCGCCGAACCCGAGCGTCACCAGCGCGAGATAGTCTCCACGCAAGCGCAATGTCGGCGCGGCGAGCATCACGCCCGCCAGCGCTGCTCCCAACGTGGACAACACCAGCGCGAGCCAGAAGCCGCACTCAAACGGATACCCCGGAATGGTGAGAATTCCGGTGAGATACGCGCCGATGCCGAAGAACGCCCCCATTCCCAGGTGCAGCAGACCGGTGTACCCGACGACCACGTTCAGCCCGAGAGCCAGGATCGTCAGGATGTAGATGATCGGAAGCTGGCTCGCCACCCGGTCGAGCACTTCCTGCACGGGGACAAACAAAATCACTTCCGGCAGATGCCACGCCCGCCAACCGAGCGGCAGCGCCGGGAACAACAGCAGGACCAGCAGCCCCACGAGTTCCGGCAGCAGCGGTTTCAGTCTGTCTCGCAAAGTGTGCGTCATCGGTCGCTCCGTAATTGAGGCCGGGTATTGGCTGGAGCGATGAAGGCAGGTCTTGTCCCCTCTCCCCCGT
>JANODP010000052.1:0-15387 GCA_031412755.1 Schlesneria sp.
CCCGGGAGTTTTGTGGCTCTCATGCGATCACTGCGGGTTCACTTTCAATCTTGGTACGAGGCCACAAGATTGCCAGCGCTGCGAACGCGACGAGTGGTGTCAGGCTGGCGAGGGCCATGCCGAGATCGAACGATCCCGTTTTGTCGATCCAGCGCCCGAACAGCGGATGCAGCGGTGAGGCGGTCAGCCACGCCACCGTCCCCAGCATTCCGGACACCTTGCCCTGATGAGTCCTCGTCAGTTCCTGACTCAACGAGTAGTAACAGGGGAACAGGCCGAGCGCTCCCGCGCCGACAATCAACAGCACGGTGAGCAACATGTTCCCTTTCGGGAGCCACGGAATCAGACCGCCCATCGACACGAGGCCCGCACAAAGTCCAAAGACCAGCAGCCTCGACCCGTTCACCGTCCAGCCGCGATGGTTCAGCATGGCCGTCACGATCCCCGTCGAAATGCAACCGACATCGGTCATCACGTTGAACCAAAAGTTGAAGTTCAGCATTTCAGTTTCGGAGTAACCTCGCCCCTGTTGCAGAAATTTCGGGAGCCAGACTCGAAACAGATGCCAGCAGGCGTTGATCGAAATCACGACGATCAGCAGCGTGGCAAACTTCCGGCTGAAGATCGCCTCGAGCAGCGAGGCGTCGGGTTCGTGAGCGCGTACTGGTGGCGACGCAGGATTGCCGTTGAGTCCGTCCGCTTCATCCGTCGGTTGGAGTTTCGGTGCGTCTCCGCTCAGATCGCGGCCCTGAACGGAGACCACCCAGAGTACGACCCACACCCACCCGATCGCCCCCAGAATTTGAAAGACGGGTCGCCAACTCCCGGGGGCCGGTGTCAGCATCGCCTTCATGATGAGCGGCGTGATGATCGCACCGATCGCCGTCCCGCTTTGCAATACGCTGTTGCCGAGCGTTCTCTTGTCGGGAGGCAGCAGTCGCTGAGTCGTCTTCAACGCGCAGGGCCAATGCCCCGCTTCAAACAGTCCGAGCAACAACCGACACATCAGCAGGCCGAGGTAGGTTTCAACGAACCCCGTGGCGAAGCCCATGAACGACCAGAGCAACAACACGGCCGGATACAGCCAGCGCACACTCACCTTGTCGGCAATGATTCCAAACACCGTGGCTCCGACTGCGAAGGCCAGGCCGAACGCCAGCTCAAGATTGCCGTATTGCTGTTCACTCAGTTTGAACTCATCGGTGATCCGCTTCGACGTGTTGGAAAGGGTCTGCCGGTCCATGTAGTTGATCGTGCTGGCGAGCAGCAGCAGACCGCAGATCCACCAGACCCACAGACTGTTTTTTTCGGAACTCGATGACATCGCGTGGCCCCTGGGGAAATCTCAAATCTCAAGCACGAAATCCGCAACGAATCTCACAGGCCAAACTCTCAAAGGAGGAAACGAGGCGTCGCGGCCTGGTCCGTTTGGGATCTTCGTGCTTTGCTCTCGCTCCCACGCTCCGCGTGGGAGCGTCTCGGAAGACGCTCTGCGTCGAGTCCTGTACCCCGCTTCGAGTCTCGGCACGCGGAGCGTGCGGCCTGCATTCCCACGCGGAGCGTGGGAACGAGAGCTCACGCTTCACTCCTTCATCTCCCACGAGTGACCGTCCCACGCGATGACCTGGTCGAGGAACTGGCACACGCCGTTCGAGAACGTTTGGAACAGGTACTCGCCCTTCTCGGCGTTGGCGGCCTGGGGCGAGCCGATGTGACCGGGGGCCGAGCGGTCCTTGGTGATCCAGCCGCGATAGGCCGGTTCGAACGCGAAGCCGAACGGGACCGTTTCCAGCTTCGTGATGTCCTTCACCAGATGCGGAGCCAGCTTCAGGATCATCGATGTCTCCCATTCGCAGGCGTGGCCCATCTGAGACTGCACGAGATCGGAGCGGCCTTCGTTGGGCTTGGCACTGTCCCAATAGGTGGCGAACAACAGCAGCAGATCCTGGCGAGCGCGATGCCGCTGACGGGCCTCAAACAACGCCTGCTTGCCCGGCGTCGTGTTGCCGCCGTGACCGTTCAGGAACACGATCCGGCGGAAGCCGTGCGTGATCAGGTTGTCGGTCAGATCGTTGAGCAGATCGAGATAGACCCGCGGACTGGCCGACAGCGTGCCGGGAAAGTCCATGTGATGGTGCGAGTTCCCCAGCCACATCAGCGGCGCGAACAGAACCTTGTCCTTCATCGCGGCACTCACCCGGCGAATGACCTCGCCGAGCAGCAGGCTGTCGGTGAAGAGCGGCATGTGCCGCCCATGCTGTTCGAGCGCCGCCACGGGAACGACGACGGGGATGTCTCGCGACAGGTTTTCGACGTCGGGCCAGGTCAGATCAGTGAGGTTCATCGGTGCTCCTTGTGATGTTTGTTCGTGGCACAGGCTACCAGCGTGTGCGTCTTTAGTTCTCGTTCCCGAGCCGGAGCTTGGGAACGAGAAAACCGACCGCCTTCAACCGCCGCCACCCTTCTGCTTCATGACGGCTTCCAATCGGGCGGTGATCTCGTCGGGCGAAAGGTCTTCCGTGTGAGTCGCGATCGTCCAGACGTGGCCGAACGGATCGACGAGCGTCCCGCTGCGGTCGCCGTAAAACTGGTCTTGAACGGGTCGCTGAATCGTCGCGCCCGCCGCGAGGGCTTGTGCGAACATCGCATCGACACCCTCCACATACAGCATCAGGCTGACGGGCGTGCCTCCCAACGCCTGCGGGCTGCGATAGCCCATCTCGGGATGCTCGTCGGCCAGCATGATGGGTGAGTCGCCGATCTTGATCTCGGCGTGCCCGATCGTCCCGCCGGGAGCGTCGAGCCGCATCAACTCGGTCGCCCCGAACGCCTGCTTGTAGAACTCGATCGCCTTCGCCGCTCCCTGGATGATCAGATAAGGCGTCGCGGTGTGATAGCCATCGGGTTTCGGTTTGACAGCCACGAGCGTGATCCTTTCTTGCAAGTTGAGATTGCGCCAGTCAGGGGTGTTAGAAAAACGACAACAGTCTGATCTGCTTCGCGACGTTGCGTTGGAGCCTCATCTGCGGTGACGAGCGGGCAACAGGGTACATGGATCGCGGGTCAAATGCAGTCGAACGCGGGTCACTCGAACTGCACCGGGTCGCGTTCCGTGTCACTCGCGGTCGCGAGGAGGCCGGGGAATTGAGCGGCCAGGCGGCGGGCCAACTCTTCCATCGCGGGCCGCTCGGTGGCGTAGTGGCCCGGCAGAAGGAGGGCCAGGTCCAGGTCGCGCGCTTCGAAACAGGCGTGGAAGCGAGCCTCGCCCGTCAGCAGGGCCTGGCATCCGGCGCGATGGGCATCGCGCAGGAACTCGGCCGCCGCGCCGCAGGCGATGCCCAGCGACTCGATGCGGTGCGCCGGATCGCCGACGAACTGCACGTGCGGCTGACCGAGGCGTTCGGCGACGAGTCGATTCAGTTCGCGCAGCGACAGCGGCTGCGGGAGCCGTCCATAACGACCGGCTCCCGAACCATCGGGCATCGACACCAACGGCAACACGTCGATGGCGGGGACTTCGTAGGGATGCGCCGCGCGCAGGGCCGACAGTGCGACCTCCAGGCGACTCGCCGGACAGATGACTTCGACGCGCACCTCGTCAATCTGTTCGAGCCGTCCCGCCAGACCAACCGCCGGGTTCGAGTCATCCAGTCCGAAGAACGTGCCGACGCCGCGCACGTTGAAGCTGCACGCGCGGTAGTTCCCGATCGCGCCGGCCCCGGCGTCCCAGATCGCGCGGCGGACGGCATCGAGCTGTCCTTCGGGAACGTACGTGACCAGCTTGCACAGTTCGCCCGTGGCTCCCGCCGGGCGAGGCCGCAGCGGCGCGATGTCGGTCAGTTCCAACAACTCGGCCAGTTGCTGATTGATCCCGGTCGCCGCGTTGTCGTAGGCCGTGTGCGGGCTGTAAACGGCGATTCCGTGCCGCAACAGTTTCAGCAGCATCCGCCCTTCGCCGGTCGAGGCGTTCAACTTCTTCACCGGTTTGAACAGCACGGGATGATGCGTGACGACCAGCCGCGCGCCGACCTGGACCGCCTCCTCGGCCACTTCGGGTGTGAGGGTCAGGCAGGTGAGCACCCGCGCGACCTGGGCGGCCT
The DNA here is from genome assembly GCA_031412755.1 of Schlesneria sp. Classification (GTDB taxonomy): domain Bacteria; phylum Planctomycetota; class Planctomycetia; order Planctomycetales; family Planctomycetaceae; genus Schlesneria. The sequence goes on from JANODP010000052.1 coordinate 4,101, forward strand.
CATCGCCGAGCAACAGCCCGACGTTGTCCCAGTCCTCGGCCAGTGCCAGCGGAGCGAGCTCTTGCAGAAAGTGACAGAGATCGCGAACGGTGACCTCACGAACGGTGGACATCAGCATCACTCCGGTTCGATCAACGATTGAATCGGTTCCACCACGTCCGCCGGCTTGCGGATCACGATTGTATCGCTGACGAGATCACCCAATCGCTGCCAGCAAACGGTGAAAGCCACGCAGCACGCGCCCGGCATCCAGGCCATGCACATGATGGCGTCGGCGAAGAGCAACAGCTCGCGAGCCGCCGCCCGAAAGAAGCCGCACGGCCGCAGCGTCGTGCGCACCACGCGGATGCCGCACAGCCACTTGCCCGGACTGATCCCCCAGATCCCTTCCATCACGCTGATGATGATCAGCCAGACCAGGCCATAGATCACGACTCCCAACACGGCATACAAAGCCGTCGTCAGGAACTCGATCCGGCCCGACATGATCTGCTCCATCAACCACTCCTGCATCTCCGCGGCCGAGCCGAACCACATCCACTGCAGGATCAGGATCGGCGACGACACCAACAGGTAGTCGACGAGCTTGGCCAGCGTGCGCCGCGTGACCGAGGCCAGCTCGACGGTGGAGACACCGAATTCGTAGCGGGAGCTTCGATAAGCGGCCATCAGCCGCGAAGCGGCCATCGCGAACAACACCAGCACCGGCAGGACGGCCCACGAACCGGCGTTGCTCGCCGTGTAGGTCATTCGCTCCAGCAAGGCTCCGCCCGGCTTGACGGACAGGCGGGACTCCGGCGTTCCCGCTTCGGTGACGGCCACCACCAGCAGCTTGTCCCCCAGCGTCTGCCCGATGATCAACGCCCGCTCTCCGTCGGAAACGAGTCGGTGCTGCAACACGAATCCGTCGTGCTTCCAGGTGCTCGCTTCGGTCCAGACGCCGTCGATCGGACGAAACAGTTTCGAGTCGATGTTCATGGAGGGACCGCGGAAGCCCTGGGTGCTTTCTTGCAGCAGCAGGCCCTGGGCATCGACGCCCAGTTCGGCGTCGGGCTGTCGTCCGGTGTCAGTCCATCCCGGGACTTGAGTCTCGCTGTTCTCAGCCGCCAGCGCCGATGCCGCGCCTTCGGCAATGACGACCATCCGGGGGGAGTGCCACAGCTCAATCCCATCCGAGCAGAACAGGTGAACCTCCTCGTTCACTTCGATGGCGCGGACCTGCGTCGGACCTCTGAAACCGAGCGCATCCTCGTCATCGACGGCGCGCGGCAGCAAGAGTTGACCTTCGACCTTCCAATCTGTGCCCGTCCAGACCAGCAATTGGAACGACGACGACGACGAAACCTGGCCGAGGGGACTGACCGTGGACGTTTGATCGATCACCGCCAATTGTCCGCGGTATTCAAAGGCCGTCTCCAGCGTGGTCAGCACGCGCCGCGCAGACGATTCCGTGGCGACGCCGTCCTCCACGCGAAACACCGATGAGGGAGTCACCGCCCACAGCGCCGTCCGGCCGGCCACCAGACGCACCGGCCCCAGCGGAATGCCCGTGGGAATGATCTTCACGTCGCCGGACTTTGGATCGGCCACGACCAACGACTGCCGGCTCATCGCGGGATTGAACATGTTCAATTCGATCTGCGGGACACACAGTTGCCCCTTCCAAAGGACGGCGCTGTCCACCTCGGGCACGCTGTTCCGAAACAGCTCGCTCCATTGGACCGGCCAATGCACGACGGTGGCCACGAGCCACGGGACCGCCGTATAGGCCACAATGGAGGAGATGATCAACACCAGCATCAGGATGATGTAAGCGGGTTTGAGCGAGGGGTCCGTGATCGACGTGTTCTTGGGCATGAAGGCTTCTTTCCAATGGGCGGATGCGGACTCGTGATGATCCGCCAGGTGAACTCCATCTCAGTGCAGAATCCTATTTGGTCGCGATCATACCGAAGTGGCCACCGACTCACTGGCGTCTCCACCAGTAGCCGGGGCGACGACTGGTATGCGCCACGGCCACGACCATCACCGATTCATCGTCTCGCACTCGGAAGATCAAGACGTAGGGAAAACCCGTGACACGCAACGAGCGGTAGGGATCTTGCAGAAACGGATAGGTGTCCTGTGCCGCCGCGATCCGCTGGGCCGCACGTTCGACCGTCAGACGAAAGCGAACGGCCGCGTTGGGATTGCGGGAGTGATGCCACGCTTCGGCGGCGCGAGCCTCTTTTCTGGCCAGGCGATGAAAGACGATCTCGGCCACGAGACTCAGTCCTTGTCCCACAGTTTAGCCAGCGGGACGGCCCCTTCCGGGTCCGCGAATCGGCGATCCAATTCTTCCAACAAGTCCGCGTCATCGACGGACATTCCGGAACTGTCGTGGGGAAACGATTCCAACAACTGGGTGACCAACTGGAAGCGGTCGTCTTCCGGAAGGCTCAGCGCGGCCTCCAAGATTTCTTCGGCCTGTGTCATGTTGTCTTCCTCCGACTTCTGAAGTGCGATGGGCGCGTGACCGGGTCTCGCAATCACGGCCGCCATCTTGCGGCGTTCGTCTGTTCGCGTCAAACCTCGTCGCGTCACCACTCGATCTGACTCTGCACGGGATGCGTGTGCATGTCGGCCCGCTGTTCGATGGGCCAGGCGCGGAGTTCGTCGACGAGTTTGACGAGGCCGTTCACGGCCGCCTCGAAGATGATCCGGCCCTTCTCGGCGGTCCCCTTCGTCGCATCGCCGTGGACGCCGGTCCTGGTCCAGCGGCCCCAGTAGTCGTTGAACCTCACAAAATAGTTCATCGTGCTGTCGCTGCTGACGAACTCGCCCATCCGGTCGTCGTCCTTCACCGCCTTGTCCATCTGCACACGGTCGCCCGCCAGGTGCAGATAGAGCGACGTTTCGAACTCGTCGGCGTGCGCGACCACTTTGGATTCGCGGATCTTGTTGAACTCCTCCATCAGGAACCAGAAGTAGGTCGTGGCGAAACAGAGCGACTTCGTTTCGAGCACCGTCTTCCGCGCGATCAGATCGATCAGCGGGGCGTTCGAGCCGTGGCCGTTCACGATCAGGATCTTCTCGAAGCCGTGGTACGCGACGCTCTTGGTGATGTTCAGCCCGAAGTTGATGAAGACCTCGGGTTCGATGTGGATCGTGCCGGGAAAGTCGATGTGGTGGCGGTTCAGTCCGTACGAGATCGGCGGCAGCACGAGCACCTTGTCGGGAATGCGGCGCCCGACCTCGTGACAGACCGACTCGCACAGAAAGACATCGACGTCGATCGGCAGGTGGTGTCCATGCTGCTCGGTCGAACCGGTCGGCAGGATGATCAGCTTCTGCATCCCGATGGCATCGTTCATCTCGGGCCAGGTGAGGCGGTTGTAGCGGTACTCGGTTGAGGCTTTCGTCATGGTCGCGCTTTCAGAGGAAGGATTGGAATTCTGGTTCATCCGACGATTTGGGGGATGAGTTTCAAGACGAATTCACGCGCGGAGAACTCTCGTTCGGGGCTTTGAGGCGACCGGCCGCATCAGGCGGTTGGATCGAGCAGCCTGTTCAGGCGATGCACGACAGCGAGCACCACAGCGTCGCTTAACGTGCAGGCGAACGTGGCTTGGCGAGATCGCCAGTCCAGGTTTTTGACTTGATCTGACAGAATCACCCCCGTCACCGCCACGCCCGCGGGAACCGCGACCTCAAAGGGGTAGCCCTTTTGCTGGTTCGTGATCGGACACAAGACGGCCAACCCGGTGCGCCCGTTGTAGCGTTGAGGCGACAAGACCAGCGCGGGACGACGCCCCGCCTGTTCGTGACCGGCCTGGGGATGGAACGCGATCCAGATCACATGACCCCGGTCGGGAACGTAGCCGCCGGAAGGGGTCACCATGCTTCGGCTCCAACGGAGTCCCCGTCGTCGACCTCACCGTGCAGGTTCTGATCGGTGATGCCGTTGATGAGCTCCTCCAAGGTTGGCAAGTTCGGCTCCGCCGCCCGAATCACGAGCTGCCCGCGACGAACGCATTCGACGTCGACGGCTGCTGACTCTGCGAAACCGGTCGATTGAACAAGGGCTTCGGGGATCCGGACCACGAGGCTGTCGCCCCATCGTTCGATCTGAGTTTCCATCATGAACCTCCTTAAGTTCGATGACGCGAATATATCGTCCTGCGATGGCAACCGACAGACCTTGCCGGCCGCGAGGCGCGACAAACTTAAGTCCACGGTTGTTCGCGGCCCACGCACAGGATGAACTGCCCATGACGGACTCGTGCCGCCCACGCCTGGCCGACGACGATGCCATCGACTCCCGCGCGGACGGGCCACGCCGGTTCGTCGATCCGGGCGAAGTCGTGCAGGCGGCCGACGATGTCCCCCGTCTTGACACGGACTCCACAGGGAAGGACTTCTTCGTAGTGACCGGCGAACGGCGCGGGGACGTAGCACGCGAAGTCCACGATCGCGGCGCACCTCTGCGTTCCGTCGGCATGATGCGCGATCGGTTCAATCTCGCCCGCAAGCTGACCGTGGTTGATGGCCGCGGCGAGGACACCCTGTCTTCCATACGTCACCCCCTTGCGCAGCACGGCCTCGCCCCAGCCCAGCTCCGTCCCCACCGTGATCTTGCCGAGCCGTTCGGCTTCGCTGGTGAGCAGGCCCGGTGTGTTGTTCTGGTAGACCATGACCATCGGCACGCCGAACCACCGGGCGGCCTCGGCCGTCAGTCGGGCCTGCTCGGGGTCTTCGATCGGATGGAAGCTGGCGCAGATGTCGAAGCGAATCTGATTGCCTCCCGAATGGAGGTCGATCACGACGTGAACCTGCGGCCAGATGTGGTCCCGCACGAATGCCGCCAGACGATGGGTGATCCCGGCCAGCGTCGGCTGCTTCCCGGCCCCGTCGATGAACGCGCGGTTCAGGTTGACTCGATCGGCCTCGACACTGTCGCGCGTCCCCGTCCGAAAGGCTTCGACGTTCAGCACGGGGATGATGATGATCCGGCCGGTCACGGCGGAGAGGTCGATCTCACCGAGCAACTGCTTCAGCGCGACAGGGCCCTCGTACTCGTTGCCGTGGGTCGACCCGAACGCGACCAACCCGCGACCCTTCTGCGCTTTTGGACCGACCCACACCGTGAGCGGGATCAACTGCGCCCCCCACATCGTGTCGTGTTCGAGCGCGACCCAGTAGTCGCGCCGTCCGGGCGATTCGAGATCCAGGTCAGACGGTTTGACGACGAGTCGGGTCATGGTGAACTGCTTTCAATCAGTAGACAGGTAGTCACCTTTGGTATGTCACTCAAACAACTGTGCGACGCGTACGCGGAAACCCGGCAGATCGGGTTCGGCAACCAAGTCTTCGTCATTGGTGAAGAACTCGGTTTTTTGTCCCGGATGGTGAACACGCACGGTGTGGAAATGAGGATCGACGACCCAGACCTGCTTTACGCCTGTCGCGATGTGTTCGTTAATCCTGTCGTGAATGTATCCATAGGTGTGAGTTGGTGATTCGATCTCGATGGCGAGCACCGGCACTCCGTTCAGCATTACTGTTGCATTGGTTTGTGCCGCGATGGTCTCGGCCGGGACGTCGGCCACGTCAATCTCGACCCTTGTTTCATTGCGGCTGGGAATATCGAACTCCACATCGTCGGACAACACTACTCCTCGCGGGACCGGCTGGCGATGACGCCATTCATTGAGCAGGTAGACCAAGTTCGATTTGGCAGCGGATTGGATCCGATCTCGTTGAGGCATCATTTTCTCCTGCAAGGTTCGCCGAGCTCATTTCCGTGCGGGCTACCGACCGAGATTTGCTCGATGGGCGATTTGTCGCGTCGGCGGAGCGACGGGACTACGGCAGGCATCACCGAAACAACACGTTACTTGAACAAAGTCCGCTTTCCAGCGAAGTACTCCAGTTTTCCGAGGTCGAGGTTTGCGACGATCCCCGGTGATGATGGGACTCATGGGCGGGTCTTGCAAATCAGCCCCGCCAGAACCATGACTACGGCACCGCCGATGACGGAGAACAGGATGTGTACGAATGCCATCATCATCGCGGCACTGGAATTTCCACTGGCGGGGCCGAGGTTCGACATCGAGAACGTTCCGCGCATCTCAATCATGTAGTACTGCCACAAGCGGCAACGCATGAGGCCTGTCCCCGACGGCAGCATCGCATTCATTTCGAACAGCGCGAGCATACCAATGAACACCACCAGAAACCCAATCGCAAACCACCGCCACTTGCGTGTCGGTCGCGTTTGAGGCGGGCCGCTTGGTGCCGCTTTGCCAGCCTGGGTCTGAAGCATGGAATTGATTTCCGAATTGAGCACTCATCGGAACACAGTCCGCTTCCCGGCGAAGCGTTTCAACTTGTCGGGGTCGATGTCCACGCCGAGGCCCGGTGACGACGGGATCTCCAGGTGGCCCCGGTCGTCGATGACGAACGGCGTCGTGGTGAGTTCGTCCATGTAGGCCGAGGGCGTCAGGTATTCGACATACCGCGCCCGGGGAATCGCCGCGCTGAATTGCAGGTCGGCGGCGAGCCCGATGGCGGTGTTCCAGCCGTGCGGAACGAGCGTGATGTTGTGGTCGAAGCACATCCACGCGAGGCGTCTCGATTCGGACAGGCCCCCGTTTTTCGTGCAGTCGGGCTGGAGGATGTCGACCGCGCGGCGTTCGATCCACGGGAGGAAACTCTGTCGCCGCGTGAGCACCTCGCACCCGGCAATCGGCACGGGCGAGACGCGCGTCAGTTCGATGTAGCCCTCGATGTCGTCGGGGGGGAGCGGTTCCTCGAACCAGGTGATGTCGAAGTCGACCAGCATCTTCGCCGTCTCGCGCGCCCAGTTCGTCCCGTGCGGCCAGAACTGTTCGCTTCCTCCCGCATCGACCATCAACTCGACGCCATCGCCCACGGTTTGCCGGGCGGTTCTCACGATCATCTCATCGAACGATCGATCGCGCCGACCGAACGGACGCCAACCCATCTTGATCGCCTTGAACCCGCGCGACACGACGCTTTCCAGCATCGTCTTCAACGGCTCGGGTTCGTCGAACAGGATCGAACCGTAGGGTTTGATCGTGCGCCGGTAGTCGCCTCCCAACAGGCGTGACACCGGCTGACAGCACGCCTTGCCCATGATGTCCCACAGCGCGATGTCGAGTCCGCTGATCGCGTGCTCGACCGAACCGCCCCGTCCCTGCCAGAAGCTCGCCTGACGGAGCGTCTCGGACACCCGTTCGGGTTCGACGCCCGACTCCCCCTTCAGCAGCGGCCACAGCAGCGCGATGGCTCCCTCGACCAGCGTCCCCGACGTGAAGCAGCTTCCCCAGCCATGCAGCCCCGAGTCGGTGCGAACCTGCACGAGCGTGTGCAGGTTTTCCTGAGGCTCATGCCCCTGCGGCCAGCCCCCATCCACGGTGGCCCCGGTCAGCGGGACGACTTCCACTTCGGTGATCTTCATGAGGTCGGTCCTTGGGACTGCGAAGGCTCATCTTCTTTCGGCCCAACGGGCCATGCCTTCATCCAGCCAGGGCCAACGGCCCTGGGGGGCGTGGATGAAAACATCGTGCAGGCCCAACGGGCCGACCGTTCATCTGGATTCTGGACGGGTAACATCGAACCCAGGGCCGATGGCCTTGGCTTGGTGAATGCATGGCCCTTTGGGCCGGAAGAATGTGCGAGATCCCCAAACAGAAGGAACGGACAAGGACTACGGCATTGGAGCGATCATGACCGGAGTTTGGTCCGCGAAGACCTTGGCCTGCGCGGTTTCGGACTGTCGCTTCAAGAAACCAAACAACTCGTCCGGGGTCAGGTGCAGATCGCGATCGACGTCGGCGGCGCCGCGCACGGCTTCGGCCAGCCACCACGCGAACAGGCCGTGTTGCTTCTCGGCCCAGACGCGGCTTTGTTGTCCCTTGTCGCACGAGACAATGACGTGCGTCGATTGGAACGGCGTCTTGAGTTTGTCGAGGAGGGCCTTTCCTCCCAGTTGCCGCTGAGAATCCCTGCCCATCACGGCGGGAGTTACGTCCAGCACGAGCAGCTTGTCTTTGGAAGAGCACTCGTTCAGCTTCTCGGCGAGCCAATCGAGCGGCACGCCGGTGGCCGGCATGTTGGCAAAATTGAAATCCTTCGGGGCGACGTAGACCTTGTCGTCCTCGCCCAGATAGGCATGACCGGTGACGTAGATCAACACCTGCGTTTGGGGGCGGGCGCTGGTCAGCGATTCGACCAGTTGACGTTCCCAGTCCTTCTTCGGCGCGTCGATCAGCAGGGCACCCCGCTGTTCCGTGACCGCATAGCGCGACAACAGCATCCCATGCACGAGCCGGGCATCGTTGAGGGCCGTCTTGAGCGGAGACAACGCCGCGTCCGAGTAGCCCTGCGTGCCGATGACGATCGTCCAGCGATCCGTTTGCGCCGGGCGGCGCGCGTCGATCGTGACGGCGGCCAGTGCGCCCTCCCCCGCTTCGGAATAGGTGACCCGCACGTTGTCGAACTGGCGCAGCTCGAACAGATTCACTCGTTCGAGGGCCAGCGTGATCTCGCACTTCCCGTCGACGGACAGTGTCTTGCGTTCGCCGTTCGACAGCGAGATCGTCAGATTGTCGTCGGCGTTGCTGATGGCCTGCACGGCCCCCTCGAACTGCAGGCTGCGCGTCGCGGCGATCTCGGCGATTTCGATGTCGTGAGTCAGCGAGACCCGATCACCCGGCTTCAGCGAGGCGGCCGTGATCGGCTGACCGTCCTGCTGATCGACGCCGTTCAACTTCACTTTGCACGAGGCCAAGACGGGCAGAGTCAGAGAAGTGGCACTCGGTCCCTGACCGATTTGAATCGTCAGTTTCGACAGGTCGGCGTCGAACCGGGTCACGAATCCGACCGTCGTCAGCGTGCGCCGCGCGATCAGCGAGTTGAGAACCCGTCCCTTGGCCGCGCCCGGTTCGGAAAGGTGCGTGATTTCCAGTCGGTCCCCCACCTGCAGGTCGCGCAGTTTGGCGTCCTGCCCGTTGAGCTTGAGCTTTGCCGCCGCAGGGACGCGCACGGGCAGGTCGTCGCGCGTGTTCCCCTCTTCCATCGACAGGACCACGCGTGAGTCGGGCAGGTGCAACTCCTTCAGCGTCCCGCGCGTCGGTTCCGGTCGATCGACGAGCACATTCACCGCCAGATCGACCTGCGTTTTGTCCAGGTCCATCTCGACGTGATCGCCCGGTAACAACTCGCGCAGCAGGATGTTCCTCTTGTGATTGAGCAGGTAGATCTTCTGCTTTTTCGGCACCTTGAACACTTCGAGCGCGCCGGTGTTGAGATCCTGCACGACGAACTCGTTCTTGTCCGCGACGACTTCGCGGATCAGGCCGCGCGATTTTTTCATCTCGGCCTTGCCGCTGTCGCCGCCGGAAAAGACGAGGAACGCGGCACTCATCAGGACCGAACACGCGAGCGCTCCGATCGCCACCATCCGCCGTCGCTGGCCGTCGTCGGACGGTGCCTCTTCCGGCGCCTCACCCCCCTGCGTGCCGATCAGCTTGAGATCGATCTGCAAGTCGGAGAGGGCTTCGTCGGCCGACTTGTACCGCAGCGCGGGATCTTTCTGCGTCAGCTTCTGCACGACCTTGGCCACATCGGGCGGAACCCCTTCGAGCACGCGGTCGATCTCGGGCAGTTGCCGGTCCGGCGCGGCGTGCCACATCATCCAGGCGATCTGCTGATTGCGGCCCTTCGCGTTGAGACCCGGAAACAACTCGTCGAAGTTCGGCCCGCACATCAGATCGTAGGCCGAGAACCCGAGCGAATAGAGATCGCTCTGCGGACCGACGTCTCCAAAATCGTCGGAGACCGTTTCCGGAGCCATGTATTTCGTCGTCCCCTTCAGCAGGCTCCCCTCGGCGTTGTTGACGCGGCGGGCCAGACCAAAGTCACCCAGCTTGATGCGGCGTCGCTGGTCGATCATCAGGTTGCTCGGCTTGATGTCGCCGTGGATCACGCCGTGCGAGTGCAGGTATTTCAACGCGCGCAGCACGTGCGCCAGCGTGGCCCGCAGGGCGCGCAGATCGACCTGCCGCCCGGCCAGACGCGTGGCGAGGTTGCTCTGCATCAGCTCCATCACCAGCCAGCCCCGTTCGCGCACGATGTCGAAGATCGTGACGATGTTCGGATGCTGGAGCGACGCCAGGAGCTGCGCCTCCTGCCAGAACCGGTCCAGACGTCCGGGATCGGCGAGGTATTCCGAATGGAGCTGCTTGATGGCGACTTCGCGTCCCAGCTCCTCGTCCTTCGCCCGATACACGGTCGCGAAGCTGCCCGAGCCGATCTTTTCGAGAATCTTGTAACGCGTATCGAGAGACACGATCGGTTCCCACAGAAGTCATCAAGGAGGTTGAGCGACGGGCAGGATGAAGGATTGAACGGCCGGGATCAAGCAACCCCGGCGGGAAGCACGAAATCGAAAAGACCAAATCTCAAGAACCAAAAACCAAACAAGCACCAAGCACCAAAAACCAAAGGGGGAAACGAAGACGAGGCGGCGGATTCAACGGCCGATTTCGGAAAGCTTGGTGCGTTCCGTGGGGAATGTCTTTGCTCTTCGTTTGAAATTTCAGTCCTTGGGATTTGAGATTCGTTTGGTCTTTGGTCTTTCGGATTTGGGATTTCCCGCCTACCCGACAAGTTCACTTCTGGCTGATGCGATAGAGGTGCGTGTTCGTTCGCAGCAGCAGTGATTCGTCGAAGACCGCCGGCGACGCCAGGTGCTGGCCGTCGAGCGTGTTCACGGCGAGCTCGTCGTATTCCCTTCCCGGACGGATCACGGTCGTCTTCCCTTCGCGGTTGGAGAAGTACAGTTTGCCGTCGGCCAGCATCGGCGAGGCCGAATAGTTGCCGGAGATGCGCTTGGACCAGATCACGTCGCCGTTCGTGGCGTTCGCGCACGAGAGAACCCCCTGATCGGTCACGTAGTAGATTTCCTCGCCCACGACAATCGGCGAGGGCATCGTCGGTACCTGTTTCGGGATCTTCCAGGCGATGTGGCTCTTGGTCACGTCACCTTCACCGTCCGTGCGGATGGCGATGAGCTGCGGCTGCATGAAGCCGGTGCAAATGCAGACCAGGTCGCCCGCCGTGACCGGAGCGGGGACGTTGGAAAAGCCCTCGCCGTGGCGGACCCGCCAGATTTCCCTGCCGGTCGCCGGCTCATAGGCCGCGACCCACTGCGCCCCCGGAATCACCACCTGATCCCCTCCGTTGGCTGAGACGATCAGCGGCGAACTGTACGCCTTGTGAT
>JANODP010000053.1:0-8318 GCA_031412755.1 Schlesneria sp.
CAAAGCCAAGAGCGAATTTGAAAACAGTCTCTTAGACGACGGAGCGTCCGGCTCCGCAGACGGCCTTGTTCAATGCCGGCATCAGTTCCTTCGCGAACAGTTCCATGCTGTGAATCCAGGCCGGTCTGTCGTCCCAGTCGTAGCTCATCAGGATCAGCGTGCCGAAGTCGCCGGTCTCTTCGATCAGCCGCAGCAGCCGGCGCAGTACTTCATCGACGTCACCGGCGATGATTTGTTCGGTCATCAGGTAATCGAGATTACATTCGGGATCGGACATGTCGAGGTCGCGCTTGTAGATCTTGCGGCCCAATCCCTTGTCGAACAATCCGCCGATGTATTCGTAGTTGCGACCCAGGGAATTTTGCCGAACGCGACGAACCGCCTCCTGCGTGGTGTCGGCCAGGAAGATGGACCGCGCGACTTTGAAGTCCGAACGCTGTGGAACGCGGCCCGCCTCCTGTGCCGCCGAGGCGTATGTGTTCCATTGATCGGCCACCACGTTGCCGGCGACCACGCAATGAGCGAACGGTTGGTAACCTCGCTGTCCCGCCACTTTCATGGTGTACGAATTGCGGCTCATTCCTGGCATGGAAATCGGCGGATGCGGTCGCTGATAGGGCTGGTGGATGAACCCGATCAGGCCTTCGTGGTCGACCGACTTCTTGAGTTCGAACTGCCAGAACTCTCCGTGATGTTCGTACGGCGGGCCGTGCGACCACAGATCGAGGATGACGTCGAGGGCCTCCAGCGCCATCCGCCCGCCGTTCTTCGGGTCGACGGAATACAACTCCTGATCCGCCGTGACGCTGCCGTTGCCGAAGCACAGGTTCAGGCGTCCCTTGGACAGATGATCCAGAAACGCCAGCCGGCTGGCGACATGAGCCGGATGGTGCTGGTTCAAACAGACGGGAGCCGGGCCGAGTCGAATGCGCGACGTCTCGCCGAGAGCCCGGGCGATGAAGATCTCGGGCATCACGATGGTCTCATACTTCATCGTGTGATGCTCGCCGATCCAGAACTCCTGAAAGCCCAACTCTTCGGCCCGCACGATCAGTTCCAGGTCCTCATCGTATCCCTGCGCGAGGGGCTTTTCGGGAGGGTGAAAGGGCATGATGAACATGCCGTAGTCGATCCGTTGCACGCCGGTCATGATTCGACTCCTGAAATGATGTGAGAAGCAGTTTCAAAACGCCGAGAATCATCATTCGCAATACAGGCTCTTCGGAGCGGGGGACGTGAGTCCCCTGAATTCACGTCAGTTGCAATTGCGGCTGATTCAGGGGACTCACGTCCCCCGCTCCGAAGCAGGTTTTGAAACGGCTTCGATGGATATCGGCGAATTATCGGACGGCAATGGGGTTGCCTGGTGAACCGGTCGCTCCCTTCAGTCGCAGCGGACTGAAGACGAAACAAAATTCGTGCACACCGGCCGCGGCGAGTTCTTCCAGATCGAGGTTTTCGAGGTGGTACACGCCGTGCTTGGTCAGGTTCCATTGGTGAACGGGAAACGCGGTCTCCTTGTCCTCGTGCGGAACGGCTTCAATACCCCACGTGTCGGCGCCGATCAGGACCACCTTGTGATTGGTCAGAAACTTCGCCGCTGCCAGGCCCAGCCCGGGTTCGCCCGCTCCGTAGGCGGGATTGTCCTTCATCCACAACTTGCCGTGACCTGTCCGAATCAGGACCACATCACCCGGTTGCAGTTGCAGCTTCGACTTCTCCAGACACGACGTCAGTTCGTCGGGAGTAATCGCATATCCGGCCGGCAGACGGTCGTTGCCACGCAGGGCGCAGACATCCAGCAGAATGCCGCGAGTGAAGAACACACCGGCATGTTCCACACCCAGCTTTTTCAAACCGTAGGTGTCGCCGAAGTCCGACAGTTTGTTTCCGTTGTAGAAGACATCTTCTCCGTTGATGCGAATGCCGATGTGGCCGAGGCCATCGAACTGCGTTCCCACCTGACCGATCTCACCGCTGACCAGTTCATCGTTGTGGACGACCTGATTCGATCCCGACGGCTGGCCCGTGGGGAGCCCGGGAATCGTCAGGCTGAAATGGCGTTTACCGGGCAGGGGCATGCCCTGTTCATACAGTCGGCCCAGTTGAAAGATGCGCCCCTCCTTGATCAGCCGGGCCGACTGGGCGACTCGCTCGGGCGTGATCCGGTTCGCAGCCCCGCGCTGATCGTCCGCACCAAACTCCGCAGGCCAGAACCGGTCTCCAATCGGATTCTTCGCCGAGGACGTCGACGGCGAGTCCCCCTTCAACCACGGCGCGATGTTGAACATCACCGCACCGACCACGAACCCAAACAGCATCTTCCACCAGCCCGACAGATCGATCGCGCGTTTCACGATGGTGGCTTTCCTTCAGTGGCGGTTGGTTTGATTGGAGCGACATTCCGCTGGGACGCCAGCACCGTGGCAATCAAAATGGCGATGACCAGCAACCCCAGAATTCCGCTCACGGCGAGAATGCGATTTTGGTTGTCCCAATAACCTTTCAGCCCCAGCCCCAGAAAGACGAGCGCCGAGATCGCGTTCAAACCCGTGAGCCAGAGCGGCGGTTGCAGTCCGGGTGGCAGCCAGCGGCGGTCCATCCACAACACCAGCAGGCAGACCAGACCGCACGACAGAACTCCGGTGAACAGGTTGACCGGTGTCAGGATGGCCAGCAGCAGGCGGGGCTTCGGCAGCGGTGCCGGTTCGACTCGTTCCGTACCAGCCTCATCGGTTGGAGCGACCGAGGCCGGTCCTGTTGATGCGACCACCAGGGCCGCCTGGGGACTCGACTGCCGTACTCCCAGTACGACAATGATGGTCATCGCGATCGGGGCGCACCAGGCCAGCACGCCTCGCTTCAGCCGGTTGGCCTTGCGTTCGGTCCAATCGTGGTCGAAGGAGCGGGCGATTTCGTCGGCGATGCTGCAGGCGATTTCAATCGTTCCGTACAACGTTCCCAGCATCGTCAAAAACGCGCCGATCAAGTACAGCGGCAACAGCCAGGGATGAATCTGCGTGACAAACTGGGCCTGCAGATTCAACATGTTGACCTCATCGGGGACAAGTTCCCTCGGACCCAGAAACATCGCGCCCGACGCGATGAATACCATGCTGAACGCCGCCACCATGACAAAGCTGATCACGCAATCGACCAGCGGGGCGTTGATCCATTTTCGGACTTTGTGATGGGGGTCCGCGGCGATCGCGGCCAATTGTTCGGGCGTGGCCCGGCCGGGCAGCACGCCCCATTTCTTTTCTCGCAGCCAGGCCGTGTAGGCCAGGTAGTCGAACCCCGCGCCGCCGATCACGCCGACATAGCGGGTGGTCTCGACCCACACCGAATGCTCGGCGATTTTCGGATACTTCTGAGACACCCAGTCCGGATACGCCAGTGGCTGCGGCACCATCCCCAGCAGCAGTTGCACCCAGTCGGGGTTGTACAGGATCAGCGTCAGGCCGGCACAGAACACCATCGCGAACACCACCACGGTCTGGATCTTCTCCAGGACCGAGTAACCGCCGACCGCCGACAGGAGCAGGGTGGCGGACAGGATCCCCGCCGCCCAGATGTAGTCGATGCTGCCGTGCCATAGATGGCCAGTCCCCGTGGCCCACGATGTCAGATTGCCGAGCACGCCGGAATGAAAGCTGATCCAGATCGGCAGGCAGACGGCCCCCATCAACAGCAGCATGATCGGGACCCAGCCGCGCGGGCCGGGCAGGTCCATCATCCGCTCGTAGGGATGCACGCCCGTCAGAATCATGTGCCGGCTGGTCGCGAACACCAGCCCCCACTTGAGCACCAGGATCAGCACGAAGACAAACAGGATGTGAAAGCCGAACAGCGCCCCGCCTCGCGACGAAAAAATCAGTTCGCCGGTCCCAATGGTCAGCGACGCCATGATCGCGCCCGGACCGAAGATACATAACCAATCCATCCAAGAACGCGGCAACCGAGGCTGTTCCGTCATCAGGAGCCTTTCATTGAGGCAACGCGAGGCAGTTCGTCCTCATTCTCAATTCGATCATCCGCCGGCTATTAGAGAGGTGAAGTCGTCGAGGAACCCCGACAGCGCCTGATGTTAGTCGGGAAGGAGTCGGGAGTCAGGGGATAGCAGGCCCGGGCTGCGAACACCCGTACCGAGTACTCCGTTCGCAGGTGACGTCGCAGGTCCAGACCTGATTCGGGCGCGAGTAGCCCGTTGAAAAGAGAGTGCCACGGCTGTGTCAGCCGTGAGAACGGTCGCAAGTCTCAAGAGACTCACACGGCTGGCATAGCCGTGGCACATGATGGGCGAGCGGGGGACGTGAGTCCCCCGAGTTCGGCGACGCTGGATCTCCAGCTCGATCACTCGGAGGGTTGACACCCTCCGCTCGCCGATCCATTCCCATTGGTCCAATCCGTTGATCCGACTACTGAACGGCAATCCCCGGGGCATCCTCGGGTGGCAGATCGAGTGTCGCACCTTCGGCGGGATCAGAATCGGGAATCGGGGGCATCTTGCCAGGAGGTGGAAAGGCAGACTCTGGAATCATGTTCAGATCCTTGTGACGGTCTTCCATCTTCAGCAGCGAGTACAGCGGCTTGCCCTCGCACACGGTCGGGCAGCGTCCCCAATACTTTTGGGCCTTCGGGTTGTAGTAGTAATAGTGCGTCGGCTTCTTCGGGAAGTAATGCACCTCGTGCGTGCGATAGCCGGCATAACTCGGCGTCGGCTTCGAGTAGTACTTGCGGATGTAGTAGTCACCCTTCGAGGCCCTCTGCCAGTCCGAGTAATACTGCCGGGGGGCGTAACTTTGAGCCATCGCATTGGGAACCGACGCGGCTCCCAACAACAGGCCGAACGTCAGACCACCGAGCATCAAGTTTCGCAGCTTTCCGGACATGGCTTTGTTCCTTGGAAATAGAGGACCAAACGGGATGGTCACCTGAGCCGCCGCGTCGCCTTCACATTGAAGGCAGACCCGCGTGGCTGCACAAGACAACGAAACACGCACCAATTTCTTCCCAATTTTTGGCAGCTCCCGGCGAAGGGGAGCAAGGCGGAAACAAACTATCCGGAATCGCCTGAAATGTCCCGCGTCGTTGACGGAATCAACCGACAGACTGGACGTGGTCACGGATCGCTTTGATGAGCTTGTTGACGGTCTCGTCCGCGGCGGCGCGAACGGCGGTGACATCCTCTCCCGCTTCGATCGCGGCGAGGTGTCCGTCGAGCTTGGTGGCCCAGGCTCGGCAGCGTTCACGCAGCCAATCACGGTCGGCCGGCGTGAGGGCCCGATGTTCCGCGAGAATCAGATTGGAACAACCCTGCCGGAACTGAGAGATTCGCCGAGCCAGGTCCGGTGCATTCTCGGGTCGCTTCTTGAACCAGTCCTGAGCGGCATTGGCCAGATGATCCAGGTACTCGCGCGGCGGCAGGTTGACCGTCAACGCTCCGGGCTTCTCCCAGCCCCAACCGGGCGCCGGAGCAGGGACGAACCGATCGCGCAACGAAAACGCGACGGCCAGCGTTGCCGCAGACGACAGGATCGCAATGATCGCGGAGCGTCCGAGCCAACCGCGGCGAGTCATCGTCGGGGCCACGGCCACCACGGTCGGAGACATCTCCGACTCCAGCAGCTTCCATTGAGACGCCAGCGCGATCTCCTCTTCTCGCCGCAGCGGTCGCTGCATCCAGTAGTCACCGCCGCGCTGGACGATCTCGTCCTGAAGCGACAGTAAGAGCCGTGGGTGCTGTAGCAACTGCCGGAGCCGATTCATCTCCAGCGTCCCGAGTCCAGACTGCAACACATCGGCCAGTTGCCCTCCGCAGACTTGCTCCAACGACGGTCCGTCGGGATGGTCGCCATGCACCGCCTGCAACTCGGCGACGAGATCGCCAAGCTGCATTCCCATCAGATGGGACTCCAGCCAGGCGACCAGTTCGCGCTGGGTGTCAGGGATGTCGAGGGAGATCGGGATCATGTGAGTTTGCTCTGCATGCAATCCGCGAGGTCTTGTTTGGCTCGGTGAAAACGGGTCATGGCGGTCTTGCTGTTGATGCCCAGTTCGGCGCTGATCTCGTCATGGCTGTGTCCCGCCAATCGCAGTTGAACAACTTTCTGACGATCGTCGTCCAGCCCTCCGAAGCAATCCCGAAACGCGGACATCCGCTCCCGGTTGATTTCAGAGTTGCCATCGTCGCGCTGGGCCGGATCGAATTCCTCCGGCAGAGATTGGGGGCGGCGCTTGCGAGATTCGTCAATCACCCGGTTGCGAGCGATCTCATAGAGCCACGACCGGAATTGGCCTCCGTGAAAGGATGTCGGAAGGACTCGCCACACCCGGTGCCAGACATCTTGCGAGAGGTCTTGCGCCGCGTCGGCATCGCGCGTTCGAGAGGCAATGAACGCCAGGATCAACCGGCTGTAACGAGTGTGAAGTTCCGCAAATGCCACACGAGCTGGCTCGGACGGAGGCGGGGGATTGGCTCCCGTCGCCACCGTCCGAGCCAGCTCTTCATCCGTCACGGGACGATCAGCCTCGGCGATGCTCATGACGGCAGAATACGTCGTGCCGAACGTGCTTTGAAGTCAATTGAGGGTGGATACGCCCTTTGGACTGCGGCGACTCGTCGCCGCTTTGGTTTGCGGCGTCGCCGCTTTTCGACGGTGGATGACCTAATCGGTGCTTGAGGTAAAAAAGCTGCTCCGCAGCGATGGGACTGCGGTGACCAGTCACCGCAGTCCAAATCCGCTTCGCTCATTTGAAGTTCAGTGGCACACCTTGACCAGTCGCTTCACAGGCACCTTCACTGTGATGTGACGAACGACCTTTACCTCGTAGGCTCGACCGCAGTGGTCGTACTTCGTGACCCAATCGACGATCGGCTGGGTCTCGTACTCGTAAGTGATGATCGTCTTGTAGTAGCAGCTCGGCGGTGTGCAGTGAGTCGCCGAAGCCGTCGAGGTTTCCACAAAGCCGATTGCTCCGGCGACCAGTGTTCCACAGAGGACTTTCTTGAGCAGGTTGATGCGGTTCATGACGTTCCCTTTCGATTGTTTGTGTTGGTTGTTGTTCGAGGCGTTTCGTTGCCTCACACCGTGGGGAACGGGCGACCCGCGGATTCCTTCCCGGGAATTTCTTTTTTTGCAGGGTCAGGATGGCTTTGTCCAAGGCGGGAAGATTTCTCCACGACTCACGTTCTCTGCTCAGACAGTGGCTGACAGTGTGTTGGCTGCGCTATTTCGGGGCTGTGGAGGAGAACTCTCATGACGAACTGGTTGAAACGAGGAATGTGCGCCGTGCTGGTCTTGTTCGGCGCGAGCTTGATGGCAGGGACGGCCGAGGCTCACTACGGGTATGGTGGCCGTAACAGTGACCGTGGCCATTACCACGGGGGATACGGCTACGGTGGCTCTCGCAGCCCGGGGTACGGGTATGGCAGTCCATACCGTGGCGGATACGGCGGCTACTATGCCGCGCCGCGCGGGTACTACGGTGGCTATGCGCCACGGTATTACTCGGGTTACGGGTATTGCCGCTGATTCCGCACAGCAGCCCGGTGGCATCTTGCCGGGCTGCACTTTTTACTTTCCACACTTCGATCCCGGTGAGATGCGTTTGACGGAATTCAAACAAATTTTGGAACACGGCTCGGGAATATCCGTCTGACTTCTGCGTTGTCTGGAGTGAACGACATCGACGGTTTCCGCAGTCGTTGGCGGAATGTCGATCCCGTCACTCGAACTCGAAGGAATCCCGATCATGATCAGACCCCTCTGCTCCGCACGTTTCATCACCGAATCACCAATGCTGGTTCTCACTCTCAACTCCGGCACGTATGGCTCTCTGGAGTTGGATCGCTTGGAACAACTGGAGGACGAATTTCGGGAATGGGGGCTGGCCACATCGGCCAGTGACATCATCATCGATCTCTCGAAGGTGACCGCCTGTGGTTCGGGATTGCTCAATTGTCTGGCTCGATTCCGCCAACAATTGGCACTGCGGGGGAAGCGTCTCGTGCTTTGCGGCGACCAAACGGGTTTGATCGCTCAGGTCGGTTGGTCCCTGCTGATGAACTTGCAGACCGATCTGGACCAGGCATTGGAACACTGTGTTCTCTCGGCGGTGTAGATGCGACGGGTGTACAAGGACGTGTGGCTTGAAGAGAAGTCGGGAGTCAGGGAACCAGCCGCGCGCTGCCTGCCACACCCGAATCCGCGCACCCGTATCAAGGTTCTGGGAATCCAAATACTTGACAGGTCCGTCGACATGTCGCCATTTTACTTCGTCATTCCGGGAAACATCAGAAGCAGTTTCAAAACCTG
>JANODP010000054.1:0-11399 GCA_031412755.1 Schlesneria sp.
GCCAGCATCCGAACCAACGCAGACCCAATCGTCGGGCACATCGGCGGGCAGCAGCGATTCGATGGCCAGCTGGTAGAAATCGTGGCACGTCATCGTGCCATCGAAGTCGCTGACCAGGACGCCTGCCGTTCGTTTGGTCTCACCGGTGTTGGTCATGCCGGTCATTCCTTGTTGCTGAACAGCATGACCACGGAGCGATTCCCGGCGCGATAGGTGTTGCCGGAGACGGGCGGGGCCTGATCCCACGGCACGATGTCGTGGGGCGACGCGAGCGACGTGTCGATCCAGCGCCGCCACGGACCGCGTTCCAACGGAGGCAATTCAAAATCGAGCGGCTCCCAGTAGGCGTTCAGAATCAAATGGATGAACAGCCCTTCCTGCTTCAGTTCCGCGTGAAACGCGACGCAGTGCGATTGGTCGCTCCAGTCGGGCTGGTTCAGCGTCACGCCGTGCCACGATTTGTTCGCCGCTTCCAGCATCTGGATCAGGCTGACGCGATTTCGTTCATGCACAGAGCTGCGCCGCACGCGCCGCGCGCAGAGCAGGCCGACGAACCGATGCACGTCCGCGTGCTTCGTGAGCCGCGTCCAATCGAACCAACTGATCTCGTTGTCCTGGCAGTAGGCGTTGTTGTTGCCTCCTTGTGTGTGCCGGACTTCGTCTCCCATCAAGATCATCGGCACGCCCAGCGACATCATCGTGGTCGTGAAGAAATTCTTCACCTGCCGGTTGCGCAACGACTCGATGGCCGGGTCGTCCGTCGGACCTTCGATCCCGCAAATCCAACTGCGATTGACGTTCGCTCCGACGTGGTTCCCTTCGCCGTTGGCTTCGTTGTGCTTGGCGTTATACGAGACCAGATCGTTGAGCGTGAAGCCGTCGTGGCACGTCACAAAGTTGACGCTCTGCTCCGGTTCGCGATTTTCGTGGCCGTAGATTTCCGGGCTGCCGACCATCCGATCCGCGAATCGCCGCAAGGCTCCCGGTTCGCCGCGGAGGAAGTCGCGAGCGTCGTCGCGAAAGCGGCCGTTCCATTCCTTCCAGGCGTCGCCGACAAACTGGCCGACCTGATACAGCCCGGCCGCGTCCCACGCTTCGGCCAACAGCTTCGTCCTCGCGAGAACCGGATCGGTTTCAATGTCCCACAAGACCGGCGGGTTCGGCAACGGCTGACCGGACGCATCGCGCGACAGGATCGACGCGAGATCGAAGCGGAAGCCATCGACGTGCATCTCGACGACCCAATACCGCAGGCTGTCCACGATCAGTCGGCGCACGATCGGATGATTGCCGTTGAGCGTGTTGCCGCAGCCGGTGTAATTGGAGTAGCGCTCGCCTCCGTTTTCCAGAATGTAGTACGTCGGGTTGTCGATGCCGCGAAAGCAGACCGTCGGCCCGCGCGCGTCTCCTTCGGCCGTGTGGTTGAACACCACGTCGAGAATCACTTCGATCCCCGCGCGGTGCAGAGCCTTCACCATGTCGCGAAATTCGTCCACGGGACCGAGTGTGTCTTGCCGCGAGCTGTAAGCCGCGTGCGGAGCGAAGAACGAAATCGGCGCGTAGCCCCAATAGTTGATCTTCCCTGGCGGCGCGTCATGAGCGTCGAATTGGAACACCGGCAGCAATTCGACGGCCGTAATGCCGAGCTGCTGGAGATACGGAATCTTCTCGATCAGTCCGGCGTAAGTGCCGCGCCGGTGTTCGCTCAGCCCGGAACCCGGATGCCGCGTGAACCCGCGAACGTGCATCTCGTAGATGATGGTTTGCGAGGAAGGCCGGTGCAGCGGCTGGTCCCCTTCCCAATCGTAGGCTTGGGGATCGACGACCACGCTCTTCATCGACGTCGTCACATTGTCTCCCGGTCGTCCGGCCGCCTCGCGGTCATAACCGTTCGGAACGACCACGCTCCGGCCATAGGGGTCGAGCAACACTTTGTGGGAGTCGTACCTCAGCCCGCGCTCCGGGGCCGGCGGTCCTTGCACGCGATAGCCGTAGATTTGTCCCGCCGACACACCCGGCACGAACACATGCCAGTATTGATAGGTGCGGTTGGTGCGCGGATCGACCGGGATCACCCGCAACGGAACCGCGTCGTCGTCTCGATCAAACAGCAACAGCTCCACGCCCGTCGCGTTCCGCGAGAACAGACTGAAATTGACGCCACCGTCCACGACCGTGGCACCCAGCGGCGAGCTTCTCCCGTGATTTTCGATGGACGGCATGGATGTCTCGATAAGTAGCAAGGTCGCTCTGCGACAGGAAAGCCGAACGCTTCATCGACATGATTCGCGGAGCCGATTCGGCAACAGACCGTGGAGTGCCGGCTCACTCATTGTCTCCAACGGTAGAGGTGCGGCCCTTTCTGATCGGATCTTGTTGGCC
This sequence comes from Schlesneria sp., assembly GCA_031412755.1. Classification (GTDB taxonomy): domain Bacteria; phylum Planctomycetota; class Planctomycetia; order Planctomycetales; family Planctomycetaceae; genus Schlesneria. Next base: position 2,383 of record JANODP010000054.1, read on the forward strand.
CCACTTCCAGCCGACGATGTCCGGCATGTCGTCGCCGTATTGGGCGACGTACTGCTTGTGTTCGAGCCGCTTGTCGCGGAGTGCCTGCTTGGCATAGGCGGCTCGCGAGGCGAGTTGTGGGACGCGGTCAATCACGTCGTTGACCAGCGAGAAGCGATCCAAGTCGTTCATCACCACCATGTCGAACGGCGTGGTGGTCGAGCCTTCCTCTTTGAAGCCGCGGACGTGCAGGTTCTGGTGTCCGTGGCGGCGGTACGTCAGCCGGTGAATCAGCCACGGGTAGCCGTGGAAGGCGAAGATGACCGGTTTGTCCGTCGTGAAGAGAGCGTCGTACTCGTGGTCGGTAAGGCCGTGCGGATGCTCTTTCGGTGGTTGCAGCTTCATCAGATCGACGACGTTAATGACGCGGATTTTCAGATCGGGGACGTGCTGCCGGATCAGTTCGACGGCGGCCAGCGTTTCGAGCGTGGGGACGTCGCCGCAGCAGGCCATCACGACATCCGGCTCGCCCCCTTTGTCGTTCGAGGCGAATTCCCAGATGCTGATCCCGGCGGTGCAGTGTTTGATGGCCTGGTCCATCGTCAGCCACTGCGGAGCCGGTTGCTTGCCCGCCACGATCACGTTGACGTAGTTGCGGCTGCGCAGACAGTGGTCGGTCACGCTCAGCAGCGTGTTGGCGTCGGGCGGCAGGTAGACGCGGACGACCTCGGCCTTTTTGTTGACGACGTGGTCGAGGAAGCCGGGGTCCTGGTGCGAGAGACCGTTGTGGTCCTGCCGCCAGACGTGCGAGCTGAGCAGATAATTCAGCGACCCGATCGGCCGCCGCCACGGAATGTGGTTGGACGTCTTCAACCACTTGGCGTGCTGGTTGAACATCGAATCGATGATGTGGATGAAGGCTTCATAACAGGAAAAGAACCCATGCCGGCCCGTCAACAAATAACCTTCCAGCCACCCCTGGCATTGATGCTCGCTGAGCACTTCCATCACGCGGCCGTCCGGCGAAAGGTGATCGTCTTCGGGCAGAATATCCGCGACGTAGCAGCGGTTCGTGACTTCCAGCACGTCCTGCCAGCGGTTCGAGTTGTTCTCGTCGGGGCTGAATACGCGAAAATTCTTCGCGTCGAGATTCAGCTTCATCACGTCGCGCAGAAACGTCCCCATGTGGCGGGTCGATTCGGCATCGACCGCACCGGGCTTCGGGACTTTGATTGCGTAGTCGCGAAAATCCGGCATCTTCAAATCGCGCAGCAACAGCCCGCCGTTGGCGTGCGGATTATCGCTCATGCGGCGATGGCCCGTCGGAGCAATCGCGGCGATCTCTGGCTTGATCTTGCCATTCGTGTCGAACAGCTCGTTGGGCCGATAGCTCTTCATCCAGTCTTCGAGAATCTTGACGTGGCCCGGCGCGTCCATGTTTCCCATCGGAACCTGGTGCGAACGCCAATAGTCCTCGGCCTTCTTGCCATCGATCTCGGCCGGGCAGGTCCAACCCTTCGGGCTGCGGAGCACGATCATCGGCCACGCGGGACGGCCCTGAAATCCCTTTTTGCCGCGAGACTCCGCCCAAATCCGTTTGATCTCGGCAGTCGCTTCGTCCATCACCGCCGCCATCTGCTGGTGCATCGCTTCCGGCTCGTGCCCTTCAACGAAATACGGCTTGTACCCGTAGCCCTCGAACAACTTCGTCAGTTCGTCTTTCGGGATGCGAGCCAGGAAGCACGGGTTCGCGATCTTGTAACCGTTGAGATGCAGGATCGGGAGCACGGCTCCGTCGCGCTCCGGGTTGAGAAACTTGTTGGAATGCCAGCCGGTCGCGAGCGGCCCGGTCTCGGCCTCGCCGTCGCCGACCACGCAGGCGACGATCAAATCGGGATTATCGAACGCCGCACCAAACGCATGTGACAGCGCGTAACCCAACTCGCCCCCTTCGTGAATCGAGCCGGGCGTTTCCGGTGCAACGTGGCTGGGAATACCGCCGGGAAAACTGAACTGCGTAAACAGCCGCTTCATTCCCTCTTCGTCCTGGCCGATGTTGGGATAGAACTCGCTGTACGTCCCTTCGAGATACGCATGCGCGACCAGCGCCGGCCCACCATGCCCCGGCCCGATGATGTAGATCATGTTGAGATCATCGCGCTTGATGACGCGATTCAGATGCACGTACATGAAATTCAAACCGGGCGTCGTGCCCCAGTGTCCGACGAGTCGCGGCTTGACATGCTCGCGCTTCAGCGGCTTCTTCAGCAGCGGGTTGTCGAATAAATAGATCTGCCCGACCGAGAGATAGTTCGATGCCCGCCAGTAGGCGTCGATCTTTTTCAGTTCCTCGGCGGCGAGCGGACCGGTGACCTTCTTCGTCGTTCGAGGCTTCGAGTCTTTCGAGGCTGTCGCCATTCGGAAATCCCCGGTGTTGAGATGCAGTCGTGGTGGATGCTACCAGCGTCGGCATGATGCATGGTCGGGGAAGTGTGACGTATGCTGGCAGCATCCGCCACGCATGGGAGCGACTGTCGAGGGGGTTTGACTCGCCAGTGCTCATCAAAAACACTGGCGGCGCACAACGCCCCCTGGCTGGCACCGACGCGGCTTTGAGCGTCCGGGTCGCAGAGCGACGAGAGGGTCAAGATCGGATGTTCGCGACTTGCGTCTTGTGACTTCGTCACCCAGACGTCCAAAGCGACGTCTGGGCCACCCGGCCAGTCAGTCTTCCCCCGGCCGAGCGATCGTGACCGTGTTGCGGCCCGCCTCGTTGCCGGTAGTGAGGATCAGGTACTGACCGTCACGTGAGTTGAAATCTAGGCTCGGTCACGAATCATGGCTTGAGTGAATTGCGCACTCCAACCTCGCACGTCAGAGACGCCGCCCTGAGGACGCCATCCATCGGCGATTGCGGCATTCACAAGCCGGATGAACTCTTGAAGATCACTATGTTGAATAACCGTGTATTCCATGTCGATGCTCCCCTAATGGCAGTGCGTGAATGAACACGCCCCGGTTATCGCCGGGGCGGTTCGCAGTTTCAATCCCAGACTCACGCGGCTATCGTCTTCGCCGGGTGCCGGGTGCCACTGGCGGCGGCTTTGGGCCGCCAGTGTCTTTGAAGAACACTGGCGAGCGAAGCCCCTCGCCAGTGGCACCCGGCGTTTGGCCGCCGAGTGCAGGTGTTCAAAACGGGGTAGCGGGCCGACTTGGCACTTCCAGTTCCAGCCTGAGCGGTGAGGCGCAGACGCCGAACCAGGCGCTGCAGCAGACGGCGGGGGCATGTAGGCTTTCTGGAGTTCGTAGCTCACTCGGCACCCGCCGCTGCTGAGCTTGGTCGTTAGGCGTCGCACTCACCACCAGCCCTGTGCTCCCCGCTAATCAGAAAACCTCCGATGGCTGAGACCAAGACCAAACCCACGGGCGCAAGCATCGATGCGTACCTCGCGTCCAGAGCCAGTCCTGAGCAGCTCACGGACTGCAAGGCCATCATGGCCCTGTGCCAGCGGGTGACGAAGCAGCAGCCAAAGATGTGGGGGCCAAGTCTCGTCGGCTATGGCTCGTACACCTACAGGTACGAGAGTGGCCACTCAGGCGAGGCGTGTCTCACTGGCTTCGCAGTCCGCGGTCGGGAACTGGTCGTGTACCTCGTCGCGGAGAACCCCGAGCAACTCGCGCTCCTGGCCAAGCTTGGGAAACACAAGCTGGGTAAGTCCTGTCTGTACTTCAAACGCCTGGCGGACCTCGATGTCAAGGCCCTGGAAGCACTCATTGCCGGGTCTGTCGCAGAGGTCAAACGCCGCTATCCGAACACCGGCGGGGTCGCCGGGTCTGAAGGCTTTGCGGAAGGCCCGGAATCCTTGATGTGATCACGCCAGCCGTTCGCAGGGCCATCCGCTATACTCCTGACCCCGCCCTCCAGCCGAGCAGTGGCACCAGAAACAAGGAGACGATATGACCGACGAACGCGATCTGTCCCATCGACAAGAGCGAGAACAAAAGAAAGAGGAGCACACGCACTCCACGCCGGGAAAGTACTTTAGTTCCCGGCATGTGACCTGGGCGTTGGTGTTGGGTGTGATTTTGATGGGGATCGCCCTGATGATCTGGACCTTCTTTCCGCCGATGTGGCCTGGCCCCCGTTGAGCCAACAGGGAGCCGCCTGCATTCCAGGAGCGGCGGGGTGGCGGGGTCTGACCAACGGGAAGGCCCCGGAGTGACCAAGTCCGGGCCATCGCTCCGCTCTGACCCGGACGCCCAACCGCGGTCGTTGACAATTCGTTCGGCGCACAACATGTTGCATCGCGAGCAGCGGAAAATCGCCTGAAAAACATGGCCGAGTGAGCCTGCGTGCCAGTCCATTCACTGTACGGCGACTGCGGAGGCGCAAATGATCTGTCGTGTGTATCTGGCAACCCTGTGGACCGTTTTCCTCTGTGCCACCGCGGCTTCCGCCGAGGACGCCATCGGAATGAGACTCACATCGGCCGTCGGTGACTTCGAGAAGGCAACGGAAAAGGCTCGCGGAAACTTGGTCGCAGACTTGAGGAAGAAAGTTACGGCCGCGAAGTCGGCTGGCGATCTGCGGACACTCGAACGGCTCGAAGCCGAGGCGGCCGCGTTTGAAGACAAAGGGGAACTGCCGAAGTCGGTCCCGATCGGTGGCTTCCAGCGCGAGATGCGTCAGGCCCGTACCAAACTCGAGGATGCCTACGAGGCGGCGGTCCGGGAGTACACCCAGACGGACCAGCATGAGCTGGCGAAAGCGACACAGCAACAACTCGACGACCTTCAGAAAGGGAGTGCCAACGCCCTCTATAAAGTCATCGAAGGTGGCGGAGCCGTCAGCCGATTGCGGAACGGCGGCGAATGCCCAGGTTGAGCCGGGCACGCGGATCGGCGGCGTATTCCTTGTGCATGTAGTCCCGCTCGACGTCGGTGACCTTCTCCAGCGTCAATTCATCGTGGTTGCGGAGGAACAGCGCCCATTGGCAACTGTCCGGAATGCTCGGCGTCTGCCGCATGATCTCCGTGATGGGATGACGATCCTCCTGCCGCAGCGCCATGAAAATGCGCGGCATCAGCGGAAAGTGAAACGTCATGTGACGCTCATCGCCGTCCCCAAAATACGGCCGGACGTCCGCCGGCCACTGGTTGGCCTCGGCCAGCAACATGCACTCGGGATAATGCTCGTTCAGGTGACGCCGCAGTTCGCGCAGCACGGCGTGCGACCGGCTGCAATCATGCATCCACTCACTGGTGTCACGGGAGAACGTCACCCGCATCCAATGAATGCGGGCAACGTTGGCCCTCGTCCGGCCACGATTACGTACCTGTCGAGCCGAACAACGCAGCGCACTCCAAGTCATTGCAGAGTTGGTGTCTGTGAACGGCGGAACACTCCGTCCGTTGAGAGCGATGGAGTTGACAACTGGGTGACCGCGAACCAAGGTGGCTGGTCAACAAGCAGTCTCGCGCTTCCGTGGACGCCTGTTTCGACATTATCGTAATTGACGGTGTCACTGCACTTGGCGATGGGTGTGCGTCCGGACTCCATGACGCGGGCCGATGTGTGATGGGATGCGTTCCACCGATCCACTCGCTTCGCGCCACGTGCCAATGATCTTCGTCACAGGACTGAATCATGCCTTCCTTGCTGGTCATCGACGACGATCGCAGTGTCAGGCTCCTCGTGGAACATGCCTTCGAGGGGACGGAGCTCTCTGTGATTGCGGCTGCCACCGCGGAAGCCGGCTTGGATGCCATCCGAACGCACCATCCAGATGTCGTCTTGCTGGATATTGTTCTGCCGAAAACTTCGGGACTGGATTTGTTCCAGCAAATTGCGGCCATCGATCGCAAGCTGCCGATCATCTTCATCACGGTGGGGGGCAGCAGTGACAGTGCAATCGATGCCATGATGCTCGGGGCGCACGATTACGTTCTGAAGCCGCTGGCGCTGCCCAAGCTGCGCGAGTCCGTCAGCAAGGCGTTGGAGTCGCGACGGCTGATGCACGTTCCCGTGGCCATGCCCGCCACCGATGTTTCCGAGCAGGCGGGCGATCAGTTGGTCGGTCGCAGCCCGCGCATGCTGGACGTCTACAAGGCGGTCGCGCGGGTGGCTCCGCAGGACGTCACGGTGCTGATTCGCGGTGAGACCGGCACGGGCAAGGAACTCGTGGCGCGTGCGATCTATCAGCACAGCCAGCGCAAGGATGGCCCATTTCTGGCGGTGAATTGTGCGGCGATGACCGAAACGCTCCTGGAAAGCGAGTTGTTCGGCCATGAAAAGGGGGCCTTCACCGGAGCCGATCAACGGCGGATTGGGAAGTTCGAGCAATGCCACGGCGGCACGATCTTCCTCGATGAGGTCGGTGACATGTCGCCACTGGTGCAGTCCAAAGTGTTGAGGTTGTTGCAGGAGCAGCGTTTTGAACGCGTCGGTGGCAATGCCACGATCGAAACGGATGTGCGGCTGATCAGCGCCACGCATCGCGATCTGGACGCGATGGGGCAGGAGGGAAAGTTTCGCAACGATTTGTTCTATCGGCTGAACGGCTTCACCGTCGAACTTCCGCCATTGCGTGAACGGGGAGAGGACATTCGATTGCTGCTGGAACATTTCCTGGCGCGATTTCGGATCGATCTCAAGAAGACGGCCGTCGAGGGCATCGCCGACGAGGCGGCGTCGCTGTTGATGAGTTACGCCTGGCCGGGCAATGTGCGAGAGATGCAGAGCGTCATTCGGCAGTCGCTGCTCAACGCGACCGGCTCCGTGATTGTGACGGACTGCCTGCCCGTGGAGATCCGGAGCGGTCAGCGCCCATCGAGTCCGGGCACCAAGGAGGGGTTTCCAGATTTCGACCTCATGGGATTCATCGACCGACGACTCCAGGCCGGGTCGAAAAACCTCTATGCCGAAGCCTTGGAATTGATGGAACGATATCTCCTGGCGCGCGTGCTGAGTGAAACGGGCGGCAACCAATCGCGGACGGCCGAAGTCCTGGGGATCACCCGCGGCAAGATCCGCGATCGAATCGCGGCCTTTGGAATCAAACTCGACAAGGCGGTGAGCCTTGAAGAGGACGAAGGCTGAGTCACGCCAAGTGAGTCTGAATTTTCGCCCGTGAAATCCTTCTCACCTGTAACTTGCGGGTCCCTGGTCTTCGACCGACCAGTCTGACTTCAAATGGAACCAATCCGTCGACGCACCGCGGGACAAGGGTTGCTTCCCGTTTGTCGCAGTTGCGTCGGGGCGAGTGACCGCGCCGGGTACAAATCTCGTCTGGCCCTCGATTCCAGATCGACAAATCAACCGAGGAATTGACTTCTCCACCGCTTGGCACCGAGGTTGCGTTCTCGATCCACCCGCGACGATGCCGTCAGCCGTCCTGGGAAGAATTCGATGACGTCCTGGCGAACCTCAACAGGAGTGATTTCCCATGCGACAGACAGTCCTCACCATCATCCTGGCGGGCGGCAAAGGAACCCGGCTGGAGCCGCTGACCAACGAGCGATCGAAGCCGGCCGTGCCGTTTGGTGGGGCCTACCGCATCATCGACTTCACGCTCTCCAACTGTGTGAACAGCGGCCTGGCCCAGATCCTGTTGCTGACGCAGTACAAGTCACTGAGCCTGGAGCGGCACATCGAGTCTGGTTGGCGACACCTTTTTCAACGTGAGTTGGGGGCGTCGCTCGACATCCTGCCGCCGCAACAGCGGATCGCCGAAGAGTGGTATCGCGGCACCGCCGACGCCGTCCATCAGAACATCTATTCCATTGATCAGTTCCAGCCGGACTATGTCCTGATTCTGGCAGGCGACCATGTTTACACGATGAATTACGGTGAGATGCTGAAGTTCCACCAAGAGGCCGGAGCCGATGTCACGGTGGGAGTGCTGCCGGTTCCCGTGGATGAAGCGGCGCGACAGTTTGGAGTCATCCAAGTCAACCGCAGCCTGCGCGTCGTCGGCTTCCAAGAGAAGCCGGAACACCCGATCTCACTCCCCAGCGATCCCGAACGCACCTTGGCATCGATGGGGATTTACGTCTTCTCAACGCAAGTCCTGAAGGATCTGCTCCATCACAACGCCAGCCGCGCCGACTGTGGACATGACTTTGGGCATGACATTCTTCCCGCAGCGCAACGGGATCGCTCGGTGTTTGCCTTTCCATTCAAGACTTCGGAAGACGGTGCGGCGTACTGGCGCGATGTCGGGACGATCGACGCCTACTTTGATGCGAGTCAGGACCTGCTCCGCCATGACGCGCCGCTCGATCTGTGGAACAGCGCCTGGCCGATTCGCACGTTCAAGCCCAACCTGCCTCCTCCCATGTTCATCTCCACGGCAGACCCCCGATCGTCGAGCTGCATCCGAGACAGCATTGTCAGCGCGGGAAGTGTCATCGTGGACACCAGCGTGACCGACTCCATCATCGGTTACAACGCGCGAATTGGCCCGGGATCATCGATCGAAGGCTGCATCCTGTTTCACAACGCGGAGCTTGGTTCGAACGTCCATCTGCGACGTGCAATCCTCGACAAGCACGTGCGATTGGGACGTGGCACCCGAATCGGGTTCGATGTCGAGGAAGACACCGCCCGGGGCTTCACAATCTCCCCGAACGGAATTACGGTGGTTCCCCAGGGGACGACGACTCCTGCCGTCTAAGTGGACCCGCATCGTGGGATAGGCTTCCAGCCTGTCAGATTCTCCGTGAAATGACAGGCTGGAAGCCTATCCCACTGCCTACTTTTCTCTGCGGGTCCACTTAGGACGGATGATTCATGGCCTCCTCAGAGAGGAATCGAACTGCCGCACACTAACCATCGATGCAGCGACCGTTTCTACGATTGCGACCGGTTTCATTCGTCGTCTCCTACAATTCGTCGAACCTCCTCCATTCTAGAAAGACGGGGGATTCGACTAATTGAAGGAGACGACGAATGGGAATTCCCAAATCTGGAAACGGACTAGTGTCGCCGCCACGCCAAAAGGTGGGGTTGGTGGATGGCAGGATTTTCGGGAGACTTC